>JAGQQS010000976.1 GCA_020426105.1 Planctomycetaceae bacterium | reverse complement strand
GTTGCCTCGTCCACTACGCAACTGTTAGCGCGCCGCGGAAACTCGTGGCTTAGCAGCAGCTTCTTCCCCGCCCGGAATTGACTTCCATGACGAACTGCCGAAATTCGCGACTGCACTTTGACCGGACTGACAGCAGTTGCTCAATTGCCAGGTATTCTCAGGACCATTAGGATACCAGCATGCACTTCGGATGGCTGCCGTATGTCTCTGCAGTGCGTTGCTTCTCCGTCGTCACAGGATACCTTGAACCTGCCTGGATTTTTCGGCTGAAACTGGATTGAGTTCAGGGACGCCGGCCGGTGCTGGACGTGGCCGACGTTAATTTGCTTTCATAGAATGGAGAACAACATGCGTTGCCTGTCATATCAGTGCTGTTTGTTGCTGTCGCTGATCGCTCTTCCGCTTTCGGCGAAGGAATTTAAACAGCTGGAATACAATCACCCAGGCCTTGTGGTTGATCTGGGCGTGGGTTTGTGGGCCTGGCCGGTGCCCTGCGACGCGGATGGTGACGGAGACTACGACCTGATCGTGTCTTGTCCAGATAAGCCTTCGAATGGTGTCTGGTTATTTGAGAACACATCAGGCGATACCGCCGTGCAAAAGTTTCCGGTGTTTAAGCCCGGTCGTCATCTGGGGGCGACAACCCGATACGTCATGCCCAGCTATCAGGAAGGGAAAATGCGAGTCATTTCCCCAGGGTTTGAATACACAAATTTCGAAACGGCAGGAATTTCCGAGGCATCAGAAATCCCTCTGAACATGGACTTCTACAAACCGGTTGGAAGCAGATCGAAGGGCAATGGGATTCGACACAATCAGTGGCGATACGTGGACTTTGACGGCGATGGTCAACTGGACATTTCGATTGCTGTGGAAGACTGGAGCGAATATGGCTGGGACGATGCCTGGAATGCTCAGGGGGAATGGACCAATGGGCCTCTGCACGGATTCGTCTTTATTGCCCGCAACACGGGGACCAATGAAAAGCCCGTGTATGCAACACCAGAAAAGGTCCAGGCTGGAAACGGGCCGCTGGATGTCTATGGTTGTCCTTCACCGAATTTTGAGGACTTTGATGGGGACGGTGACCTCGATCTCATCTGCGGTGAATTTCTGGATGGATTCACATGGTTTGAGAACACAGGCTCGCGAAGTCAACCGCGTTACGCACCCGGCCAGCGGATGCATCTGGATAATGGCACACCATTGACTATGGACCTGGAGATGATTGTCCCCGTTGCGATCGACTGGGATCGCGATGGCGACTTCGATCTCGTTGTTGGCGACGAAGATGGTCGTGTCGCGTTGATCGAGAACACAGGACGAATGTCAGACAATCAAGGCCCGGTGTTTCTGCCACCTCGCTATTTTCAACAGGAAGCGGCAACTTTAAAATGTGGCGCACTGGCGACGCCGGTAGGAATCGATTGGGATTCGGATGGGGACATGGATATTGTCTCCGGAAACACGGCGGGATATCTCGAATACTTTGAAAATCTCAGCGGTGGCGGCGTCGAATATCCACGTTGGGCAGCGCCCATCAGATTAACGGCGGACGGCAAGATTTTCCGGATTGAGGCAGGAAAAAACGGAAGCATTCAGGGGCCTGCGGAAGCAAAATGGGGCTACACGACATTGTCAGTTGCCGACTGGGACCAGGATGGACTGCTGGACATCGTGGTCAATGGCATCAAAGGCGAAGTAAGCTGGCTGAAAAACACCGGGACGCGTTCACAGCCGGTATTGACCGCGGCGGCCCCGATTGAAGTCGCATGGACCGGCGGTGTCCCTCAGCCCGCGTGGAATTGGTCACCTCCGGATGGCAGACAGCTCATCAGCGAATGGCGAACGACACCGATGGCTACTGACTGGGACGGTGATGGTCTGATTGATCTTGTCATGCTTGATCATGAGGGATATCTGGCTCTGTTCCGACGCGCCAGAAGAGAAGGGCAATTGGTACTGCTGCCGGGGGAACGGGTTTTTCTCGGGACCAATCTTTCCGTGACTTCGGGAAAACATGTGGTTGTCAATGCGGAGCCGGGGCGGCTGCAGTTAAACAATGGGACCGCCGGTGGCAGCGGTCGGCGAAAACTGTGTCTGACAGACTGGGACGGGGACGGTCGGATGGATATTCTTGCAAATTCCATCAGCGCCAATTTTTTGCGGCAGACAGGTTCAGATGGCATGACCTGGTCGTTCAAAGATGAGGGTGTCCTGATCGAACAAAGCATTCAGGGGCATTCGACCAGCCCGACAACGGTAGACTTTAACGGGGATGGAGTCCCCGATCTGTTATGCGGTGCAGAAGACGGCCGTTTCTATTACCTCCGCAGTCCTCGCAGCCAGTGAACACTGAAAACGTGAAGCGTTCGACTGGCTTACCGGCCTGAAGTCCTGCTGCGGCTGGTTGCAGAATAAAGCGCCTTGGGAGAATTATCATGCGTCTCAAACGCCCTGATCTGAAATTCGGCCGAGCATCCGCTTGCTGGACTTTTTCTCTGCTGGTCGCGTGTCTGGCTGCGTTGAATCCGGGTACCGCGAACGACCCACGGCCTGTCGCGCATCGCGTTTCGAAGATCCTGCAGGGCGCGTCTCATGTGAGGGATGCAACCGCCGGACGGTCTGACGCGTCGAGCGTTTCGGCGGGACGATTGTGTTGTCTGCCTCAGGCTGCTGCTGCGCCACGCAGGCGCCGGGTGTTGTACAACTTCGATGGAGACTCATGCCTGTCGACGAAAGCAAACAGCAAAGGGCCGGTGCCGGTCAGTATCGACGACGTGAAGCAGTTGATTGCCGAGGTCGCTTATGAAGGGAGTGGCGTCGATACGGTCCTGGTCTGTATTAATGCCCAGGTGATGTACTACCCCACGTCTGTCGGAACAATGCGGGGCACATTATCGTCGCCGGAAGAACGCGAAAAGTGGCCAGCATCTGAAAAACAGCGGTTCCAGAACTTAAAGTCCTTCTTCGACAGTGGAGTCGATCCATATGCCACGATGCTGGCTGAAGCAAAGCGTCGCGGGCTGGAAGCGCTGCTGACGTTTCGGATGAATGATGATCACGGAAACGATTTTCTGCGTACGAACTTCCTGCAGGATCATCCCGAATGGCGATTGGGAACAAAACAATATCAGGGCAGCGGAGCGATGGATTTCGGACGTGATGAGGTGCGTGAATATACTTTTCGCCTCATCGAGGAAGCGGTGCAGCGCTATGATTGTGATGGTATCGAACTTGACTTCAATCGCTTTCCGAATTTCTTCAAAGACGGTTCGACAGAAGAGCGAGTTGCAAAGATGGACTCCCTCGTCGAACGAATTCGCACCATGCTGAACAAGGTCGCAAGCGAACGCGGACGAAAGCTGGTGCTGGCTGTCCGAGTGCCGTCCAATTTTGGTCGCACACCGCCGACCCCTGAAACAGCTCGCAGCCTTGGCTGTGACGTTGTTGCCTGGGTGAATCGCGGCTGGGTGGATTTTGTGGCTGTGTCTGAGTTTTTACTGGAACGAGGTGATCTGCCGATCGAACTCTGGAAACAATCCATCACATCCGTTCCTGTATACGGTGGCATCGAATGTACCAAGGGCAGTGGCCAGAAGAACCTGACCGCTGATGAATATCGAGCTGCGGCGAAAAAGCTGCTGGAGAGCGGGGCGGATGGCATTTACCTGTTTAACTTCTTTACGTCCCGCGAAGGCGGTGTCGATGCGTATGAACCACCATTCGACGTGCTGCGTGATCTGGTGACGGCCAGCAGTCCTTCGCTCGACAACCAGGATTCTGATTCTGAATCAACAGGCCTCGCCAGACCGAATGTTGAGTTTAAGATCTTTCAGTTTCCGGCGAATCAAATTCCGCGGATTGACGGTAACGCAGACGACTGGTCAATTGTTCCTGATTCGTATGCTGTCGGAACAGACCAGCTTCAGGAAACCGTGATCGGGATCAATGACAAACGCGATCCGGCTAATCTGGACGTCAGCGTGAAAGTCGGTTGGGTCAAAGGACAAAATCACCTCTATTTTCTGTATGAAGCCAGCGACAACTACTGGGATTTCTCTCGCGAAGATCTGCACAATGATATTTTTGAAGTCGTTGTCGATGGCGACATGTCAGGAGGTCCGTTGATTCGACAGATGCATCCGAACAAGAAGCTCCAGAATGATATGGCGTCGCATCTTTCGTATCACGGTGTCCATGCCCAGAACTATCACATCTTCACGCCGGCGAAGGACAAGGACTGGGCAATGGTCTGGGGTTCACAGCCATGGATCAAGGAATTGCCGTATGCGAACGCGGCGTACAAATACAACTTTAAACATGGCGAAAGCGGCAGGCTCGTGCTGGAATTCTTCATCACGCCGTTTGATTACGCTCCGCCGGCCCCTTCCCGGGCGGTGGAGACTTCTCTCGAAGAAAACAACGTGATTGGATTGTCCTGGGCGATCCTCGACTATGACGACGAGCAGGCAAAAACATACACGGGCTTCTGGAACCTGTCACATAAAACGACCATGTATGGGGACGCTTCTGATCTGGTTGCATTTCGCCTGATGCCCGTGGAAGCAAGCCTCCGGAATCCTGTAGAAGCGAACTGGTCATTTAAAATTGTCAGTCAGAAGGACCGCAATGTCGCGTTTCGCGATGAATCGTACGGCAACATCACTTCATGGCACTGGAATTTTGGCGACGACACGTCATCGATGGAACAGCATCCTGTTCACCGCTACGAAAAATCGGGCGAATTCATCGTGACACTCAGCGTCGCTGGTCCGGACGGAAAAGCGCGTCGGACAAAAGTCTGGGATGTCACACTGCCCTAATGTCCAGAATCATCGATCTTGATGAGCCAGACTTCTGCCACCATGCATCCGCGGCCATCGACCAGGTTCCATTCGACTGTTAAAGTTCCGGATCGAGTGGCATTCTGCGGCAGATAGTAGCTGACCGGCCAGATCGGATCTGGTTGAGGGACGGGACCGTGAATGCCGAATTCGTCGTTCGCAGTGAGTGTCATGGTGGGACGAAAACGCCCCGCGTATGTCACTTTGAGTCGGTACCTGGCGTTTGGGTCGAGACCCTCGTAACGCATTTTGAGCGGGGTTCCATAGAGCGTTGTGATCTGAGATTGCCATGAATACCGCAGTTCCTGCCGCCCGAGGTGAGCCCCGTCGAGACGCGCGACTTCTTCCTTGAATATCATATTCGTCGCTTCTGCCTGACTCGTCTGCGCTGAAATGGTTTTCGCATCGGCCTTATAGTTCGGAAATGCCACCCGGGCCGTATGGTTTCCTGATGGATCTTCCTCCCAGCTTCGCTGATAGACGACGTGCGAGAACTCACCGACGGCACCAAGGTTGTCATAAAAGCCACCAGGGCCGGGATTCTCCCAATTTACGATGGTATCGATGCGGGCTAACTGTTCAGCGTCGTCGTCCAGTGCAAGGATCGCCTGAAATCGCTGCTCCAGCCACGGCCGATCATTGAGCGGCTGATCAAGCCAGTCCAGCATCGCACTGCGTTCCGGATTCTTTGCAAGATAGGGAGCCTCAACACTGAGTTGGTAGCCAATACTTTTCAGCAACATGGGCCCCAGTGCTTCGATCCCCGATCGAATTTCCGGAGCGGCCGGTTTGTCGGCTTTCGCAAGAGCCGCGCGTGCCTGCTGAATCGCTGTTTTTACCCCAACATCGGGTGCACGCGACAGAGCGGCATACGCCTCGGCCTCATGGAGTTTCTGGGCTCGAGCTTCCGCCTGCACATTTGCATCGAAGCGGGCGCGAAACAAGTACATCTGCGCTCGCCAGTTCTGTTCAAAATTCGGCACACGTTTCGCAATCTGTTC
>JAGQQS010000975.1 GCA_020426105.1 Planctomycetaceae bacterium | reverse complement strand
TCCCCCAGCAGTGCGGCAGGCAGCGAATTCCTGACAACGCCGCCATCTCGGCAATGAATAACGCTTCACCGATCCCACCGCAGAGACTGACATCCGGTTGAATGATGTCCATTGCCCGTCGATCGATCAATTCTTTCGCGGAGGCCCGCGAATCAGCAGCTTCTCCGGCGGCCAGTGAAAGTGGAAGTCGTCGACGCAGCTCTTCGTAGCCGGCATATTTTGGTGACTGTGGCAGCGGCTCTTCAAATGCTTCGAATTCCAGATCCTTCAGCACGTGTCCCATGCGTACGGCCGATTCCATGGTGTAGCCCGCATTGCCATCGACCATCAACAGGACATCCGGCCCGACCGCGGCGCGAACTGCAGCGGCGACCTTCTTCTCGCGGGAAACCGGATATCGACCAAGCCGCATCTTCATCGCTCGATAGCCCTGCTTTGCCAACGCTGCCGCCTCAACTGGATAGTGATCTTCAGGCTCTTTCCCTTCGAGATAATTCATGCCGGAAGCATAGACCGGAATTCGATCGCGAAGTCTGCCCCCAAAGAGTTCCGCTATCGGCAAATTCAGAGCTTTACCACGCAAATCATTAATCGCCATCTCGACCGCACCAACAGCCAGGGCGTTTCCGAAATTGGCCCCCCATATCTGCCGCCACAGTCGACGATGCTCGATCGGATTCTGTCCGATCAGGGACGGCCCGATATGTTGATCGATTGTTGCACGAGTCCCATTGATCGGTGATGTTTCTCCCCATCCGACGAGTCCGGAATCGGCTTCGATTCTGACAAGTAATGCTTCTCGGGTCTTGTCCAGCGGGACGGAGACAGACACCCCAAACGGCCGTTCCAGGGTGTGCTGAAGTCGATACGTCCTGACGGATTTAATCTTCAGCTTTGGAATTCCGGACGGCAACTCCTGTGCTGCGACCGCCGATGCAGAGCGAGCGGCGATTCTCCCGCCCGCGACGAGCGCTGCTGTCTGAAACATGATCCGCCGCTGAAATCTGAAGTCGGCCATGGGAATTCCTCTGATGGTTCGCATTGTCTGATTATGTGGTATGCTGGAAGCTGTACGCACGATAGATACATCAGGTCAATCTGAAAGAAAAGTCAGGAGTGATTCGTATGGTGCAAGCGACCTCGTTCCGAGTGAATTCCGTATGGCCGCTGGCCGGATTGTCAATCTTCTTATGCCTGACCGCGTTCTCCTCGGCCGCAGAAACGGCACGTGTGACGGTGACGCTGACAGCAGCGACCGCAGACGGAGAGTCGAGGGCGGTGCCCGGAGTTATTCGCTGTACCGACTCAACCGGAAAACCGGTGCTCCTCGACGATCTGCTGAATCGAGGTACGGGCCTCGCATTGAGCGGCGATACCATTGACCGGGAGATTCACAGCTGGTCCGTTCTGCCAGGCACTTCGATAATTTCACTGCCTCGCGAAGTGATTCGACTGGAAGCCTTTTCGGGCATCGAATCGGAGCTTTCGACGATGACCCTTGATTTGTCTGACAAGACGGAAGCTAACGTGACGATTCCATTGGTGGGCTTTGGTCAGTCAATCCTGCAGGGACAGCGATCGGCGAACACACACCTGCACATTATGAAACTGAGCCGTGATGAATGTGATCAATACCTGAACGAGATTCCCGCTGCAGACCGACTGGATATTGTATTTGTCTCCCACCTGGAACGTGCGGTCGTCGATGCGACGTATATTACAAATCGCTACACCACGAACGATCTGGAAAAGTTGTCTCAGACCACGGGGGTACTCTTTGGCTGGGGTGAAGAACATCGTCACAATATGAACGGAGGTCCGGAAGGCTACGGGCACGTCATGCTGCTGAACATACAGGAGCTGATCCAGCCGGTGAGTATCGGTAAGGGGATCATGAAGCAGGGGACGGATGGAATTCCTCTGGCACGCGGGATTCTTTCGGCGAAACGACAGGGCGGAACCGTGGTGTGGTGCCACAATGGATGGGGACGAGAGTCAACACCCAATCTGTTTCAGAACAATGTGGACGCCGTCAACATCTTCGACGGTGGAACCCGCAGCAGCTTTGCCGACAGTTTCTATCGCTGGCTGAATGCAGGATTGCGGGTACCATTCTCGACCGGTACTGACTGGTGTCAGTACGATTTTTCCCGCGTGTATGCACGCATGGAGGAGCCTCTGACGATTGACAACTGGCTGCAGGCACTGCGGCAGGGACGGACATTTATCACAAATGGTCCCCTGCTGGATCTAAAAGTCAACGACCATCACATCGGTGATACGCTGCAACTTTCTGCAGAGGAGGGACAATTACAGGTGCGTGCAGTCGCTAAAGGACGGCGCGACTTTGATCGCCTGGAAGTAGTCCTTGACGGTGAAATAGTGCTGTCAACAGAGTCGCATGCTGTTGATGGTCATTTCGAAGCGCTGATTGACGAAACGCTGCCGGTGAAGAAGTCCGGCTGGCTTGCCATCAGGACTCCGCCGCCTTCCGTGCCGGATGATGTGACGCGCGCGGACAAAACTCCGTTGAACGAATACGGCCGGGAGATTTTTTCCCATACCAGCCCGATCTACATTGAGATCGACGGGAAAAAGCATTTTGATTCGGAGACAGCGCATCAGCTTCTGATGGAAATGGAGTTTCATCGGGATTTCATTCGAGATCAGTTTGAGTTCGCTGATTTGCACGAACGAGCGCACGTATTGCAGATTTATGACGATGGGCTGAAAGCCCTGGAACAGCAGATCACCACTGCCAATGCCTTACGACAGTAACAATTCCAGATCCTCGACGGACAGATCCTGCAGGACACTACCGGAATCGTCTCCGGCGAGAATTGCATCAGCCAGTGATCGTTTCTTCTTCTGCAGTTCGGCAATCTTTTCTTCAACGGTATCCCGGCAGATCAACCGATAAGCGAATACCGTGCGTGTTTGTCCGACGCGGTGAGCGCGGTCAATCGCCTGAGCTTCGACGGCGGGATTCCACCAGGGATCGAGCAGGAACACGTAATCGGCCGCAGTGAGATTAAGTCCCAGACCTCCGGCTTTCAGACTGATCAGGAAGACCTGACAATCGCTGTCATCCTGGAAGCGTTCGACGCGTGCCTTGCGGTCCCGCGTTTTACCGTCGAGATATTCGTAGGTGATCCCCTGTTTTTCAAGATGCTCACGGACGATGCTGAGCATGCTGGTGAACTGGGAGAAGACCAGGGCCTTGTGGCCTTCTGCGATGAGTTCCTGCAGATGCGGAATCAGAAAATCGAGTTTTGCGTACAATTCCTGTTCGTCGCCGCGTTTGAGCAGTGCCGGATGGCAGGCCGCCTGGCGAAGACGCAGCAGAGCTTCGAGCACATGCATTTTTGATCGCGCAAGACCCTGTTCCTGCACGAGCCCCAGCAGAGAATCGCGATAGTGGATTCGCAATTCGTCATACAATCGACGCTGTTCGTCTTCCATGTCGCAGTAGATGGTTTCTTCGAGGCGATCCGGAAGTTCCGCGGCGACTTGTTTTTTGGTACGGCGCAGAATAAACGGACGCAGCCCCTTGGCAACCATGTCACGCGCTTCACTGCTGTCCGGGTCAGCAATATGAGACCGAAACGCGGTGCTGCGGCCCAGCATGCCGGGATTCAGAAATTCGAAGATCGACCACAGATCTCCTGCATTGTTTTCGATCGGTGTACCGCTCAGCGCCAGCCGGAAATTGGATTTAAGCAGCCGGGAGGAACGGGCAATCTGCGAAGATGGATTCTTAATCGTTTGCGCTTCGTCCAGCACGACATAGTCGAAATCAACGTCCTTTAATACGGCGATGTCCCGTCGGACGGTACCGTATGTTGTCAGGATCAGATTGTGCTTACTGAATTCGGCCCGCAGGTTCGCGCGTTCGAGGCCCGTATATTCCATAACCTTGATGTTGGGAGCGAACCGCGCACATTCGCTGGCCCAGTTGAACATCAGGGATCGCGG
>JAGQQS010000974.1 GCA_020426105.1 Planctomycetaceae bacterium | reverse complement strand
CATCTGGGACCCGGAATTCGCGCTTAAATGGACCACATAGCCGTCAAACGGTGCAACGATTTCCTGTGCATTCTGGCGTGCGACTTTGGACTGCATCTCGAACTGTTCCTTCTCCGCCTTTGACACTTCGGATTTCGCTTTATCCAGCGCGCCTTCGTAGTAGCGCACATCCGCGGCGGCTTTATGAATATAGGCTTCCCGATCACTCTGCTTGCCAAGCAGTTCTGCCCGGGCTGCGGAAACGTTGGCCGTTTCTTCTTTTACTTTTCCCTGGGATTCGAGCAGCTTGCGTTCAATTTCCTGAAGCTTCTCCAGTGCAATGTTGCCTGCGGCCTGCAGCATTTTCGCGCGGTCATAGGCCGCCTGAAGCTGAGGAATCGCGGCTTCCGCAATGGCCAGTTTCTGTTCGGCAGCGTTAACTTTTTCGGTTGCCGACTGCACATAGGCATTCTGCGCCGCTTCAATTTCTGTCTGCACCCGCCGATACGCCTGCAGCTGGCCGTCTGTCGCAGCCACGATTTTTTTCGAGGCATCCAGAATCGATTCCGTATTCTCGAGCTGTCCCTGCAGACGCAGAGAATACGAATCGTCCAGATCGCGGATTTCAGCGATGAAATCGCCCTTGGAGACGCGTGCGTTTTCGACAAGTTCTTCGTTCCAGCGGAAGATGCGGCCCTTGATCGTTGCTTCCAGCACCTGCTGTCGTTCGCGCGGCGCATACGCCACGACGTAGCCAGCCCCGGTAATCGTCTGCTGCCACGGAGCGAATGCCATCAGGAAAACAGTGGCGACCAGCAGCAGCAACAACACGGCAGCAAATCTCCGCGCGATGCGTGATGATTTCGCCAGCTGCAGCGATGGCATCAGGGCATCGCTGTAAGCGACGGGCATCAGGCTGGACCGGCGACGAGCCGTTGAATGATTGTTAGTTGCCTCATTTGCGGCAGAGGGCATTGTCAACGCTATTCTCCTGAAACCTGAATCACATTATCCATCATTGTTTTCAGCTTCTCACGGTTTGTCACCAGCACAATCGTCCACGGTAAATCTTCGGTGATAATGCGCTGCAGAATCTGTGTGGAACTCGCGTCGGACATGCTGTCCAGAATTTCGTCGAGGAGCACGATCTCCGGTGCCCCGGCAATCGCACGGGCTACCATCAGACGCCGCAGCTGACTGGTGGTCAACGGGCCTCCGGAAGACGTCAGAGCGGTTTCGAGTCCCTGGGGGTGCTGTTGAATGGATGGCAGGAGGCCGACAATCTCCAGTGCCGCCCGGACATCCGCGATGCTGATGTCTGGACGTTCCAGATGCACGTTTTCGGCGATTGTCCCTTCAAAGATCTCAATATCACGAGCCAGAGCAACATGCCGTCGCAGCACATCGGGACGTATGTCCCGTGGGTCGATCCCATTGACGGTCACGACTCCCGACGTCGGTTCCCGCAATCCGAACAGCATGTCCAGCAGCAGACTTTTGCCACCGCCGCTGGGGCCAGTGATCGCAACTTTCTGACGCGACTTAATCGTCAGAGAAATATCGTTCAGGATTTCCCGACCGTCGGGCAGCGAATAGCAAACGTCCTTCACCACGATGCCCATCCCGGAACCCATGCTCAACAATCCATCTGTGCGATCGATCGGCAGATCAAACAGGGAGCCAAGTTTATCGACTGAGGCCATCAGGTCGTAAAAGCTTTCAATATGTTTTCCCAGCTTGGCCAGCGAACCCACGACGACGGCCACAATCAGTTCTGCCGCAACCAGCTGCCCCAGAGACAACTGGCCGGAGATCACCAGCCAGCCCCCGATGGCCAGCAGTCCGGTACTGGCCATCGCCTGCAACAGGAGCATGAAAATGATCTGCCGCATCAGCACTTTGAAGTGCTTTTTGCGGGCAGACAGATAGTCATAGATCAACTGGTCTGACCGTTCCAAAGCAAACTCGGCAGCGCCGTCATAGCGGAACGTGGTACGACACCGTGCCAGATCTTCGAGCCATGCCGCCATGGCGTACTTTGTCTTGGATTCCTTGATACTGGTCGTCACGGCACCGTGTCCGAGTACGATCATCATAAACAGAATCGCCAGAACCAGGACGACATCAAATGCCAGCAGCCATGGGTGATAGAACGCGAGCACTGTCATGCCGACAGCGATGCTCAAGACCAGCGAGATTCCATCGAGCAGCAACTGAGCACTGATCTTCTGCACGAGCACAATATCGAAGAAACGGTTGACAAGTTCGGGTGCATATTTTTCATCCAGCGCCTCGACGCGCGTGCGAGGAAGCCGAAAGGACAAATCCGCAGCCACACGTGCGAAAAGACGTCGCTGAATAATTTCGACAACAAATGTCTGGACGGCCTTGATCG
This sequence comes from Planctomycetaceae bacterium, assembly GCA_020426105.1. Classification (GTDB taxonomy): domain Bacteria; phylum Planctomycetota; class Planctomycetia; order Planctomycetales; family Planctomycetaceae; genus SXXK01. The sequence continues at coordinate 7,793 of JAGQQS010000974.1, read as the reverse complement.
CAGCCTGAAAGAGCAGGAAGGCCAACAGCATCAGCGACAGCACAATCACCGGCTGCAGAAACCGGCCGAACGCCACGGTATTCACCAGAGCCTCCACGGCCAGTGGAGTGGTCATCGTCAACAGTCCGGACACAAGCGCGAAAATGACAACAACCCAGACGTCTCTGCTTTCCGCGCGCAGCAGCGACAGGAGTCGCTGCAGCGGTTTCTTTTCACCGACTTCCGACAACAGTGATCCAGATGATGTCAGTGAAGATTCAACCACAACGCACCGCAGAGTTCCCTCGAAACCCTCCTGACGCAGCTGTTTTTCAATCCTGCCGACAGACGCAATTCGTGCGGGCTTCTTTCCGCCGGGAGTCGCCAGATGCAGTCGGCGCCCATTCACTGTCAGGGCGTGCCAGAACCCGCCATCATTCGATCGCAGGATCACCGCCACGCCGTTGCGGGCAAGCTGGACCAGTTGCGGCAATTCCCCATCAATGACCCGGCAGGTACGACCGAGGCTTTGCCCTGTTTCCACAATCCAGCGCCACCAACCCGCTTCAGGCGCGCCCAGGTAAGTCTGCGCTGCCTGATCGGCCGCCCGGCGAATCCGCGACCGATCCACATGCAGCCCGTCACGCAGTGCAATCTGCTCAAAGATCCATGTGGCCGCGACCAAATCGCCTTCTGTCGCAAAGGCTGAAGATTCTGTGCTGCTCATCAATTAGCCCGACCTCTGTGTAAACCGTTCATTTGTGGGATTTTGAGGTTGATTGCGAGCCCTGCGGCTGGCTCAAACGCAAAGTATAGGCAGGAAATGTACTTCAATGAATTGCTGTCATTATATAAATATTATTGGTCAATTTATTGTCTTAATGAATATGTTTGGGTCTGCCATGACATGTCCTGCCAGATACCGGCCCGCAGGATTGTTTGTAACAGAATTCGTAAAAAATTCAGATTTGCTGAACAACTACGGAAGCCGCTCCATTTCCGCTTGTGAAAAATAGCCCCACTCGGGCTTTGCAAGTACTTCACGGCGTTGCCTGCCGGGCCTTCTCCGGCCCGTCTAACCATTTTTAAACACTTTGATTTAATCGAATAATGTGTGATTCATTTTGAAATTGTTAAATGTTGTGGGGCCGCTAGAGTGGAGGAGGAGTTTTTGAGGGAATCTGGTTTACAAGCTTTAACTACAGGAAACACTCCATCATGAATATCCAGATCATAGACCGCCATTTGGGAATCAGGCAACATCAACGAAACCATATCGATCGCTGTCTGCAGTTTGCCTTTGATCGCTTCAGCACTCATGTGAACGACATTGATATCTCGCTCGCCGATGTGAACGGGCCAAAAGGCGGAGAAGACGTGCAGTGCCGCATCCGAATTTCGCTGCATGGAACAGGTGAGCTAATTGTGGAAGGCAAGGGAAGTACGGTCGAAGCGGTCGTTGCTGAGACTGCGGATCGAGCGGCGCTGGCTGTGTCACGCCGCATCGATCGGCTCCGGAATGTTCAGGGAACGTCGATGTCGGGACAGTAGATCGACGAATTCAACGTTGAGGCGATTGAGTCACTGTCCATGAACGCAAAGAGAATCGGAGTGCTGGGCTGCAGCGTGATCGCCAAACCTGGCCACATGGCGGCACTCAGGCATGTGGCGGGTATCGGCCTGCACGCCGTCGGCGACGTCAGCTGGCAGAGAGCTTTGTCGCCGGAGACGAAGTTCCGGATGACACATGCCTCTCCAGCCGAACAGGCGTTCCGGAAATTGGACATTGATGCGGTTGTGATCTGCACGCCGGCACAGTTTCATCTCGCCAACGTTCCGCAGGCAACTCGACACGGCAAACATGTGCTGTGTGAGAAGTCGCTTGCAATGGACGAAGCGGACTTCGCGCTCATGATCAGGGCCATGGACGAAGCCGGGCTGGTGCTTTTTACGCGATCTCTGCTGTGACGGTTAAGAAAGTCAACATGGAGTTCCTGGAAAGGAAAGTCGTCAGGAACAGGCCGGGATCAGGGCCGAGTACGAGGCTGAGTTTGGGCTCGCGGAAGAGGTGCACGGCCTCGGAAAATTTTTCGTGACGTGCTGATCGCAACAGTTGCAGCCATGCTGGCTGCGGCGATCACGTCTGTGGCCAACCTGTTACAGTTCTCGCCAATCTTCGGATCGTCAGACGAAGAGGACGCCCCTTCGCCGATGGCGGCGATGGCTTTCGCATTGATTGCGCCGTTCGGCGCGGGGTTGGTCCAGCTGGCGATCTCCCGTCCACGTGAGTATGAAGCGGATTAGGATGCTGCGACGTTCACCGGTGATCCACTGGCACTGGCCAATGCGCTGCAGAAGTTATCTTCGGCCTCGCAACATGTCTACGAAGAACCAAGTCCGGCAACGGCTCGTCTGTTTATCGTAAATCCACTGCATGGAGGAATCGCAGGCTGGTTTTCGACGCATCCTCCCGTGGAAGAAAGGATTCAGTTGCTGGTCGCGATGCGCCACTTTTTTGGGCAGCCATCCAACCCCTCCGACATGCAAACTCGTCCGATCCCGGTGCGGCATGCCACCGGGCGGTCGCTGCAGATTTTTTTAAAATCCGGTGGAAAATATCGAATTGAAAGTTAAAAAATATGGGCTGGGGCGTGACTGCTCCGGGCATTCCGAAGCAGACCTGAGGCATTCGAATCAGTTCCACGCCTTCCACGAATCTCAGTCTGCAGTAAGCATTCCTGCGAGTAACAGAGGTCAGGCATGGATGAAGGAAATGGCAGACCGTTAACAGCAGTTGAAAGCGCCGACGTCGATCTCCGAACGCCGCGTTACATCGTAGGGATCGGAGCGTCAGCCGGTGGACTGGAATCCCTGGAATCGCTGTTCAGAAACATGCCTGCCAACAGCGGGATGGCGTTCGTCGTGATTCAGCATTTGTCGCCCGATTTCAAGAGCATGATGAGTGAGTTGCTGGCTCGCGACACCAGCATGCGGATCGTTGTTGTCGAAGACCGCGTTCGAGTCGAAGCGAACACAATTTATCTAATACCTCCACGCAAGGAGATGATCATCGCAGAGGGATGTCTGCATCTCAGTGAGAAAGATGTGTCGCGCGGATTTACGCTCCCCATCGATCATTTTCTTGAATCACTGGGACGCGAACTGGGTGAAGCATCAATTGCGATCATCCTGTCTGGAAGCGGTTCTGACGGCACACGCGGCATCGCGGAAGTGTCACGTCGCGGCGGGCTGGTCATCAGTGAAAGCCTGGACACTGCCAGATTCGACGGGATGCCGTCGAGTGCTCAGGCGACGGGACTGGTGGATCTGGTGCTGCCGCCGGCTGACATCGGAGCCGTGCTGGCCGGATATTGCGATGATCCGGGGAGCTTGCCGCGCGGTAAACTGGACCGACAGGAACGTGACTCATCACTGAAAGGGATTGATGCGATCATTCAGCTCTTCCGCAGTGTCTACGATATTGATTTCGCGTCGTACAAAGATTCAACGGTGATGCGGCGGATCCGGCGGCGTCTGGCGATGGCCCAGGCAGAGACGTTCGACCAGTATGCGGAGATCCTGCAGTCAAATCCGGCAGAGCTGCACGCGTTGTACGGAGATCTCCTGATCGGGGTCACACAGTTTTTCCGTGATCCGGAAATCTTCCGTGCGCTGTGCGAAGTTGTGCTGCCGGAAGTCATTCTGAACCGCAAAGATGAGGACGGTATTCGCGCATGGGTTGCGGGATGTGCCACCGGTGAGGAAGCGTACTCAATTGCCATCGCGTTCCAGGAGGCGATGCGTTTGACCGGGCGCCATGTCCCGCTGAAACTGTTTGCGACGGACGTGCACAAACGCTCGATTGAGCATGCCAGCCGCGGTTGTTTTACTGAAGAAGTGCTGCGGGAACTACAACCGGAGCATCTTGAACGCTATTTCACGGCCAGAACGGACGGGTATCAGATTCGACCGGAAATACGTCAGATGATTGTCTTCGCTCCGCACAATGTGCTGCGCGACGCGCCATTTACCGATCTGGACTTTGTCTCGTGCCGGAACATGTTGATTTATCTGCGTCCGGCAGCTCAGCGGCGGGCGATCTCGCTGTTTCATTATGGTCTGCGTGTGGGCGGCGTCCTTCTGCTGGGAGGCAGCGAATCGACGGGCGAACTGGCCAGTGAATTTGACGTGATCAATGAGCGGCAGCGGCTGTATCGCAAATCCCGCGACATCCGACTTACACACAATCTGCGTTCCCCTTTGACGTCGGCAGACACGCTGCATGGCGCCGCGTCGTCGCATACGATTCCTCAGCGTCCTGCTCCTGGCGCCGTGCGCTCGCGACAGATTCAGGATGAATTGCTGAATCGCTATATGCCTCCCAGTATTCTGATTGATGCCTCGCGTTCAGTCATTGATACATTCGCCGGGGCTGAGAAACTTTTGCGATTCCCCGCTCGTCAGCCTTCACTGGATGTCCTGTCGCTCGTCGATCGCGATATTCGCACGACGCTCTCCGGCGCGATTGCCCGAGCGATGAAGGAACACGCCGCTGTGCGGTTCGGAAAGCTGAGTGTCGCCATGGATGACGGGACTCAGGTGTTCGATCTGACAGTCGAACCGCTGAGCGGTAAGGCAGACGAGGCGTGTTATCTGATCAAATTCGAACCGCTCGCGGAATTGATGCCGCCGATCCGTGTGGAGTCGTCTGCATCGGAACCGGCCGTCAGAGTTTCCACGCCGGGCGCTGTCGAGGTTTCACTTTTCCAGCAGTCGGATCTCGACCGTTCGCGTGTCCAGATCCTGCAGCTGGAGGATGACCTGCGGTATTCCCGCGAGAACCTGCAGGCGACCATCGAGGAACTCGAAACCAGTAACGAGGAACTACAGGCAACAAATGAAGAACTGATCGCGTCAAACGAGGAACTGCAGAGCACGAACGAAGAACTGCATTCACTGAACGAGGAATTGTACAGCGTCAATTCAGAGCACCAGCGCAAGATCGAAGAACTGGCCGAGCTGAATCGTGATATGAACCATCTGCTGGAGAACACCGACGTCGCCACAATATTCCTCGACGGTGAACTGCGGATTCGTCGGTTTACATCTCGCGTGCGGGTCGTATTTGAACTGATTGATGAGGATATTGGTCGATCGATTCACGTTTTCGGATCCAAGTTGCAGATTGACGACCTGATGGAACGACTGCGGGGTGTGCTGGAAACAGGACTGCCTTACGAACGGGAAGTTCAATCTGCAAATGGCACAAGCTATCTGATGCGACTCCTGCCCTATCGGCTGCGAGATCACGTCAGCGGCGTGGTGATGATGTGGGTGGATGTGTCGTCACTCGAAGTTTTGCGAGGTCGCCTGCGATGGCTCTCCGCGATTGTTGAATCGACCAGCGATGCCATCATCGGGCAGGAACTTTCAGGCACGATCACCAGCTGGAATCGCGGTGCTGAGCTGCTTTATGGATATCGCGCAGAATCCATGATTGGACGGGACATCAGCGTGCTGGCTCCTCCTGAACTGCAGCACGAAATCAGTGAATACCGCGCCCGCATTCTGCGGAATGAGACAATTCACTCAATTGATACAGTCCGGCTGCGAAGTGATGGCACTCCGATTCATGTTTCGCTGTCGGTGTCGCCCGTCGTGAATTCAGAGAATCAGGTGATCGGCATTTCCAAGATTGCGCGTGACATCAGCCGACGAATCCAGATGGAGCAGGAAATTCGCAGTCAGGTTCAGCAACGTGAGCATTTCCTCGCCATGCTGTCCCACGAACTGCGCAATCCATTGAATGCCGTCAGCAGTGCATCAGCAGTCCTGTCAGATCCCCGAACGACGGCAACGGCAAGGACCGCATCGGCTGCAGCGATCCAGCGCCAGGTTGGCATCATCAATCACCTGTTAGCCGATCTGCTGGACGTCGCTCGAATCTCTGAAAATCGCATCAATCTGAAGTTCGAACCTCTTGACCTGCGTGAGCTTGTCCCTGCCGTACTCGAAATTGTACAGCCCGAGCTGGATCGTCACGGCTGTTCAGTCGTCTTTAATCTGCCGGATGAATGCGTTCCGGTGAATGGCGATCGGACGCGGCTGATTCAGGTGCAGGTAAATTTGATTCATAACGCGGCAAAATATTCTGAAACAAATACGCCCATACGCGTTACCATGGAGATCCTGCCTGATTCGGTCCACGTGTCCGTGGCCGACGACGGTCGCGGTATTCCTTCGGAAATGCTGGAGTCCATTTTTGAACCGTTTTCTCAGTTAGACCAGTCTCGCAGAAACAGCGATGGCGGACTGGGTGTCGGGCTGACGCTGGCCAAATCACTGATTGAACTTCACGGCGGATCGATTCAGGCTGAAAGCGGTGGTGCCGGACAGGGCAGTGTATTTCAGATCCGACTTCCGCGACTTATCCCCGAAGGCGACGTGGTGACCGCAGGCCGCAGTCCTGAAAATGTTGCACGTTCTGCAGCGCCGCCGGTTATGGAAATTCAGCCGAAAACGATTTGTATCGTGGAAGATATGGACGATAGTCGGGAGATGATCAGAACGCTTCTGGAACTGGACGGGCATCAGGTGCGAACTGCTGTTGACGGCAGGACAGCGGTCGAAATTCTGACCAGGGATCCGCCCGATTTTGCGCTGATCGATATCGGCCTTCCGGACTTCAGTGGTTATGAAGTTGCCAGGCAGGTCCGTGCGAAAGCCACGTCCAAACGTCCCCGGCTGATTGCGCTTACTGGTTACGGTCAGCCCGCAGACGTTCAGGAAGCCCTCGCGGCCGGATTCGATGACCATATCGTGAAGCCCATCGATCCGCAACGATTGCAACAGATCTGCGCTCGGCAGGATCTGTCGGGAGCAGAACCTTAATTCAATAGTCTGCGTACTGAACGAGGAACCAGCTGGAGTGCCGCATGCCCGCGATCCGGAGGCCGTGACAACAGGTGAGCCTGCCCTCCGGGCAATGCTGTTAAAGATGATCAGAGCTGAAAATCGGCGGTTTTTTTGGTAGCGGAAGTCGTGAGACTTCCTCAGCTGGCGCCGAGAATCAGAATTCTTACCAATTCTGCTATGAATCATCCTTAACGGCGTTGCTTGTGGGGTCATTTAGGTGAACGGTTCAGATACTCGACCAGCCGATTGGGATCGAGAGGCTTTGAGAACCATTCAGTGATGCGACATTCACTGCGCGTCAGAAATGTTTCATCCCGATCTTCACCACTGACGATGACAACCTTTGTCTGTCGAATCACCGGATGCTGGCGAACGGCCTGCACGACATCAAGTCCATTCATTCGGGGCATTCTCACGTCAAGCACGACGAGGTCTACAGGATTCGTTTCCAGAAACTCCATCGCCTCCATTCCATCACCTGCTTCGCTGACTTTGAAGCCGCACAACCTAAGATAACCGGCGAGCAACGCTCGTTCGTTGGCATCATCTTCCACCAGCAACGCATGTCGTGACTTGTCAGACTGTCGGGTGCCGGCAGCAGGGTGAGCCTGTAGCGAGTCACCAGCAGAGTCGGTCGTCTGCTGATCGATCTGTGTCAGGCGTTTCAACATGTCGTTCAGGGTTCGTTCGGCATCCTCGGATCGGCCAAGTTCAAGCTGTTTCTGAGCAATGGCGACGGTCAACTGAGCTTTATTCAGTTGGTTTCGCAGCGTGTGATGTAACTCCCGGACACCTCCGGCTGAGTCGGGCGGGCAGTCTTTGTCCGTGTGGGAGCGGAGCAATTCGCCACGCAGGATCTCGACCGATTCCGGGGCGTTGATTCCGACACTGACAGCATT
>JAGQQS010000973.1 GCA_020426105.1 Planctomycetaceae bacterium | reverse complement strand
CCAGCAGACTGCTGTGTTTCAGCCAAAGCGAAAAATCGAAAGCCACCGGCATCGGAGGAAACGAAATGATGTCGTTAAACAATTCATGTTTGTAGTAGACCGGTACCCTGGCAGCCTGTCCAATCGTTACGGCGATCGCAATCTGGGCCTTGTACCCCCCGGTGGCATTGATGGCACAGAATTCTGAACCGTAATTTCGAATAGACATGCAGATTTCGCGAGCGAGGCTGCGGAGTCCGACTCGGCGAAAGATTTGTGGATCGGCGTCAGAGAGTCCCGAAATTGTGCGTAACTCGACCGAAGAGAATCCGAACTGCGGCAGCAGCAGAGTCAGTACGGTGCCAGTTTGTCGCCCATACTCGGTATCCGAGATCATCAGGACTATCCGCGGGTCCGAGTTCACTCGAATATTCGATCGCATAAGGTGTAGGCTGTTGACCTCCGCACCGCATCGAACGTCGTCGGGCGGCAGCCCTGCAAGAGCATCCGCCATGGAATGCCAGTTCTGAGTCTCCAGTGCATTCAGCAGTCGCTGTTCAACCATATCGAGTGGCCGGGACAGCAAAGACAGAGGTCCGATCTGAGTTCGCAGTAGACTGGTTCCAACGGTACAGATCACAGTAGACGCTGGAATCATCAACAATCCTGCCCTGAAGCCGAAGAAAATGCGGAAGGAAGAGTTAGCTGATCAAGTAGACTCACAGTTTCGGCAAGCTGTTTACGGATCGACGTCGGCGTGAGTGGCCTGTCGCGCATTCCGCAGTGAGCGACATCATTCCGCAGGTCCATGATCTTGTTCCATGCCCGCAATATGTCCGCATGTTCGGAAAGCATCGAAAACTGTACCAACAACCGATCGATATCGTCTGATTCAGATTCCATTTCGGAAGTGTCGTTCGTTGAGTCAGAACAATCGTCGATCGTTTCAGTGATACGTTTCGCAATCACTAATCGCCCCAGAACTAGCTCAATATTGTGGCGTACGTCCTTGATTTTACCCGTGACCGCCAGCAGTTCATGAACCAACGAGATCAGCCATTCTCGAGCCAGTGTAACGCACTGAACGATATGCCCGTGTTCCAGGTACCAGTGAAGTAATTGCCGTTGAGACTTCAGTCCGGATTGCTGCAAAACACTGCTGAGTGATTGCAGCCGTTCCATCATGGGGGCGAAGGGTAATGCCCATTCGCGCAATTCCATATCAGCTTGGGAAAGCGATTTGGAAACCGAACCGGCAGTTCGTGCAACCTCATCCACACGAGTCATCAGAAGCGATTCGGAAAGTTGATGGAGGTTACTTGCCAGAGTAGTGAGTTTTCTGGGGCGTGATTCGCTCAAGGAATCGCTTATCCATGCGGCACGTTGAGTCTGTTTGAGCAGATCGGCGATCAGGCCACCGTGCCCAGTCTTAAGGAAGACATTAGCAGCAGACATCCAGTTGGCCATATCCAGAAATGGGGTCAAGTCAAAGACCGGAGCTGTGTTCGTTGTCGGATCACGAGCCTCCCACGCACCGTAAAGAATCTGCTCCACCTGCACTCGATCCGACTGCCGGAGGTACAACGCCGCCAGCAGAGCCACCATCGGCAATGATCGAAAGCCGTGGGTTACATCGAGCACAACGCGAGATCCGGGCGGTAGTCCTTCAATCATCGCGGAATAAATCTGCCAGAGTTCTGCTTCACTGCGTCCATCAGGAATCGCGATTGGTGATACTGGGCAGCTTGGCCCCAACCTATCCGACAAGTGGCGCATATGGCGGCGGTCACTCGCTTCAAGCACTGACCGTGTCGCCAGAACCAGTACTTGCGACGGCTGACACCACTTAGCCACAGCCTCCGGAAAAAGTTCGGTTTCGTACGAAAACTCGCCCATGCGATACACCGTAGGCTTGTAATCGCCGTTACCCAGCATGGTCACCAAAATCAACGGGTCAATCGACGTCGTAGACACAGCACTTCCTTCAGTGGCAACGGATTACGCCGACGAAATTAACGACAATACTCGACAGCATAGCCGTTCGAATTGGCAAGCGGGAGTCAGCGGCATCATGTTGCTTGCCAGAGTCGTTTAATGATCTGGAAAGTTGAATTTGTGGAAGATCCTGCCGTCACGTATTTCCGGAATCTTCCAGTGTGATACTGCGATTCGTCACATCTAGATTAGTCCCTTCTTCATCAGGGGTTCGAAGCAACTTCAGGCAAGCGTAGTCGAGTTCATGAAAAAATTCTTTCTCGAGTCTCAATCCCTTCTTCATCAGGGGTTGAAAGCAACTCGGACGGTTCTATTTGCGCGTTCCTTTCTGAAGAGTACGCGGTGTCTCAATCCCTTCTTCATTAGGGCTTGGAAGCGACCGGGATTACGCGGATGGTTACCCTGGATTCCAGAGTCCAGCCTTGAAGCCTCAATCCCTTCTACATCAGGGGTTGGAAGCAACCTGCTAATCGGCGCTGAGTGCTCCGCACAGGTTCCGATATTGTCTCAATCCCTTCTTCGTCAGGGGTTGGAAGCAACGGTAATAGGCAGCAGTCGAAATGTTAATATGTGGCCCGGTTGTTTCTACACGGGCTATGCCTTCACATTCTTACTGATCTTTTTTTGATGCGAAAAAATCTGTCTTTTCGAGACCGACTTTCGTTTCGATTCGCTCAACAGCTTCCATCAGAGTTCCGATGTCATCGACGTGATCGAGATTGTTTTTGCCAACCTCCTCCCCTAACAGGCTGATCCTTCCGTTGATTTCATCGATTCTGACCGCTGTGCCGTCATCCCCCGATGGTCGTGCAATTGCCACGGAAGCCACGACCATCGCACACAATGACATGCCGATCGCTACGACTGACAGGATGTCCTTTTCATATCTACCCCTCTCTGCCGGTTGCAAGAATGAACCCATGTCTTTCATTCTTCCATATTGTCCAACAAAATCCAGCTTAATCGCGGTTCTCAATTGCCTAACGAAGTTCCTCCTGATGTCGGCTGATCTCTTTCAGCCTATCACCAAGCGATTGTCTCAATCCCTTCTTCATCATGGGTCGGAAGCAACAAGAATTATTCTCCGAAGACGTTCGAGGCGTACTGGCCGCATGTGTCTCAATCCCTTCTTCATCAGGGGTTGGAAGCAACGGTAAACCTGAAGCAAAGCCCAGTGAATACAATTTCTTGTCTCAATCCCTTCTTCATCAGGGATTGGAAGCAACTGCAGGCACCGTAAGTAGCGATCCTTCAACAACTTCCAGAGACTGTTTCTGTAATCTGTGCCAGACGCCTCCTTTCCGCAAGTGAATTTGAGGTCCTGGTTGGCGAAAGCGTTACATAAGTATTTTCTCTGCCCGGAGTTGCATTGATTTCGTAACCCAAGCCGAATCCTTGGTTTTCAGTGGTTACGGAAACTCTGAGATCAGGCTCACACCAGCCAGTACGTTGACTCCGCCCCCACGACCTTTCCATCGCTGGTGCCAGAGCCTTGTCGGCATGTACTGCAGCATTTGTAGTGACACAACTTGTCCTCAGATAGGTCAATTTCTGCAAGCATTCGTTCCCATACGCCTGCTCGTTCGGATTCTGTGATCAGTCCTTGAAAGACTGAATATCCGGGGCTGTCTCAATCCCTTCTTGATCAGGGGTTGGAAGCAACTACAAACCCGATCGATATGTTCACGCTCGGAGTTTCAACGTCTCAATTCCTTCTTCATCAGGGGCTGGAAACAGCCAGGCAGTGACGGGATACATTCAACACGACAAAACTCGCAAGTCTCAATCCCTTCTTCATCAGGGGTGGAAGCAACAACGGATTCAGGATGCGAATAAGAATCTGATCTATGCACCGATGTCTCATTCCCTTCTTCATCAGGGTTGGAAGCAACCCGGACTTCAAAGTCCGGCCCTTAATTACGCGGTATACAGGTCTCAATCCCTTCTTCATCAGGGGTTGGAAGCAACATCACTGCTCAGACGGAGGAAGACAGGTATGTCCTGTCCACAATGTCTCAATCCCTTCTTCATCAGGGGTTGGCCGGATCGGTGTTGAGTCAGTCCATCTGATCAAACGTCAGACGCACCCAGCCAAGTGGAATTAGCCCCCCAGCAAACCAGCGTGTATTGCCTCGAAAGTTCCTTGGATTCTGCCGCAGCCGTCCGTGCAGAGTGACGCAGTCAAAGTGGCTGTGATGGCCGACTCGTATAATGCACTGATTTGACGACAAATTGTCGATGTCGTGCATGGCCGACTTCACTATCGTCGGACTGCTGAAGCTGACTTTCTGGGGCGGCTTTGTCACAAAACCGGCGGCTTCGTCAAGGCACTGCCCCGCGTAGAAACTATTGCACGCTTCGATCAAATCCACCAGAGGCAATGGCAATGTGACATGCGTATCTTCCGTGCGTCGTTCTCTGAAGTTGGTGACCGGATAATTGATCCGAGGATCTGCGATCGCCGGATTCAGTCGAACTTCCCCGACACCTTTTGGCGATTGTCCGACAAATGACGGACTCATCAGCACTTCGCGGAACACCCGGATATTCTCTTCCTTTGCTGGTTGACCGTCCCTGCGGACCGCTTGCATGCGTTCTATACAGGTTGAACCCGGCTCAAAAGCAACATCAGTAATCGCAAGCTGACGGAACGGATCGCGCCGAAGATTTCGGCCATTCCCCAGGAGGACGCCTTGGAGAGCCTGTTCCGGATTTCGCTCCTGCATTGCTCGCCGCACGTTGGGGTCGTCTTCTCCAACCAGCCGCAGCTTGCGGTCCAGCACTGCTGTGCGGATGGCGCCTTTAATTGATGATCCTGGAATGACCGGTCGATTGCTCAGAGCATCTCGAAAGTGCAGGTTAATCGTCCCTTCGCGATTCAGATTATCCAGCGAATCATGTAGCTCCCGAGCTGCCTGAAAATCCATGACTGCACGAAATCGTCTAGCTGAATCCCCCGCGGTGCTGGCCACTTCCCGCAACCAGCGACGAAGGGCTTTCATATCGTCTTTTTCCGTTAACTGCAGAAATTGAGTTCGTTGTTGCGACTGAAGTCCCGAAAGCAATCGCGGCAGATTGTACACCGTCAACACACCATACTCGTCGTTTGGAAACAATTCGACATCGTATTCGTAAGGGGCAATGGTCTCATCGCTGCCAATATGAACAGCCGTCAGTGGCTCGACTGTCAGGCGATATCGAATAAATGGAACAGCGGGGTTTCTGGTGACTGGCATGAAAAGGACTCCGAAGAATCAGAAACTGGATTCGCACAAAGTGGCAGGAATTCGCACAGGAATGGTCAGGCCAAGACCATAGTGTCGCAGCCCATCCCACGAATGAATGCCCGACAGAACCTGGCCAACCCATGGCAGTGCAGCATTTTCTGTCATCAACACGGTGCCAGTGACCAAAGTTCGAACGGGGTACTTTTGCCGATTGGACGATCCGTCGGGCAATAAGCCAACCGCAAAATCTCCGCCGACGCGCCCACTGTGGACGCCGATCGAAAAATAACCGCGATGAGGATCTCCGCGTCGTGGCACGGCGGAACTGAGCAGCATCACGGCATTGGCTTCAGGAATCGGAGGCAACTGATCCGCGTGGACCTCGGTGACTTCAATTTGTCCCATTCCGGTTGCAGCATCGCGTCCGTAACCCGCCTGCAATCCGTCACGGAACCATTGGTGTATTGTTTCGGTGGATTCCGGTGAACGCACAAGCACATCGAAGCCCCCGGCCTGTTCTCGAGGCGAGGCTGTATAACAGAAAGTCGCGGAAGACGTAAACAGGGCTCCGCCGTCTGGCTGTTCTGTTCCGCCCGTCAACCGATTAATACCGGCATGTGTCATCGATGACTCAACCATGGCCGCAGGTTGCTGGGTAACTTTGTTGGACAGAATCGTCATCAGATGTTCCGGCGACATGTCTTTTCGGAGACTGTCGAACGAAGATGTTGAAAGCCAGCGAATTCGATTAACGCTTTTCCGCCGATCGGCATCCTCCCGCGTCGGAACATCTGAACTGACGACACCGGGCAGGCAGGGCCGAGGCCGAAACCCTGCGGGAAATGGATCGCTTAAAATCAGTGGTGGTGTTCCCTGATCATAACGCGACAGCCAGTCTTCCAATGCTTCATTACCCTGACAGTATCGGATGCCCCAGCACAGATGGCCCCACAGAGTTTGTGCTTTCAACGGAGTCCCCAGGCCTGATCGAAGCCGCAGGCGAACTGTAAACGAATTCAAGATATGTGCTCCTTGACGAGTACCGGAAACATCAACCCGTAACCGGCTGATTCCACTGGAGTGCTGGCAGTGTTACGTCTTTGCCATCAACCTTGAGTCCGTCGAAGCGGATCTTTCCGTTACCACGGC
>JAGQQS010000972.1 GCA_020426105.1 Planctomycetaceae bacterium | reverse complement strand
GGTGCTGGGGCTGACGGGCAGGAGTTCCAAGCATTGCTGCCTGTCGAAGAAACTCCATCAAATCCGTTAACGTAGTGCCCCGCGGATAACCGTCTCCGGTTGTCAACTCGATGATCTGCAGCAGCAATTCGGTTCGATCATGCAACGAATAACCGCCAGTCCCCTCCATCGACTCCATGATCTCTGAGTACTCGTATGCGGTCAACTGCCCCCGCCCCGGCTGAAGGACCCATGCCGCCCACTGCACGCCTGGATCATTTCGATTGTATCGCCGTGAAGCACTGATCTCGCGTACCTGATTTGTTAGTGGCTGACGATTGGAAAGGGAGGGATGTACTCGGCCATGAACAGTAGCGCGAGCTGATGGTGTCGGTTGTGGTGTTGGCCGAGCGGGATTCGTGGCTCGCGGAAAGTGAACTTGAATCTGGGGTGCCTGCGCAAAGAATGACCTGAGTTGCGGAGGACATTCAGGGTGGGTGTGCAACTGGCAGTAGAGCTTCGGTCCAAAGTTTGGCGGATTTCCGACCAAAGCGTTGAGTGCAAGAATCGTCCAGGTCCTGCTTCCATCAGCATAGCTGACGCCCCGGCCTGATGAAACGATACTATCAACCGCCACACGAGGAACTCGCACGGAGATCTGAGAGTTCCAGACCTGCTGAAACTTCAGAATAGCGGCCTGAGTCTTTGCACCGAACTGGCCATCCATTGTCAGGCGCGGATCGATTAGTAAACCGCCACTCCGGAGCTTGAGATTGTTGAGAAAGAACTGAACCAGCAGGACATCAAGTTCATCATTCTCTCGCCCCAAACCGACGCCGTTTGAAACGTTATAGTAATGATGTACTTCGGTTGAGATGCGGAAGTTGTGAATGATTTCAGGCATAAAGTGTTCCTTTGTGTCGGCGTACTGATTCAGCGAGACTGGAAGTTTTCTAGTTTGGGAGTGCCGAGTCTGCTGTACCGCAGAACAATTGACTCGAATGAGCTGAACCTGATGACCTATTGCCAGATGATGTTTTGCCTGGCCACAGAATCTCCTGCTTTCACGGAAATTTGTCCTGTCTTGTTTTCCGGGCGGACGGGACATTTATCGAGTTCCTGTTTGCCGAACCTGATCAGTCCCCCACTGCGATGCGGTTCGCCGGGCGGATTGTCGATGGAACGTAGCAGATATCGGAAAGTTTCCCGAAGATTGACTCGACGGTGGCAAGTAGACGCCACGTCATACTGTGGATGCTCACCAGGTTGGTGATCTGTGCACGTCCGACCTTGTGTCACATTGCGTCATTGATTCGCAACGCCTGACGTTTGTGCTGGCAGCAACTCCAGGCCACGTCATTTTGTGGCTTCCGTCTGGACTTCCGGAGTGTTGAGTAGAAGTGACGATGCATCCACCTGGGCAAGAATCTCTTCGAGATCAGGCTTGTTTCCACCACGCCATACAAATTCGAATCGGCGGCGAATGTCGTCATTCACGATCAAAGACTTTTGACGCTCATCACTCATGGCCAGAATCTCACATTCTGCACTTGATGGGTCAAATTAGCCTCCCGAGCAGATGCAGGAACTGACTTGTAGCAAGATACAAAAATAACAATCGAAGTATGGTACATTGCCACGGGCTTTGATGACGATTGGTCAGCGTCTTGTCATCTGAACCAGAGCGGCTTTACAAGTCTGCTTGTGCCGAGTTCGCAAATGTCACCTGACATTCGCAAATAATATTCCAGCATGCACGCCGTTTCATCTTTCGTCATTTATTCCTTTTCCATCTCTTCACTTCTGCCCTCAGCAATTGCCCAGCTCGTCTTCAGGAAATGCCCAGCGAATGGCTTCGCAGAGCTCGGAATTCCAGAAATCAAAATCATGGCCGGCGTAACGCTCTGTGATGACATGTTCAACGTTACTCTTCGACAGAATCCTCGCAACGGCGCGCGATGTGTCACGAAAAGGCTTCTCCCTTGTCCCCGCAGAAAGATAGTACCGTGCTGCAGGACGGCGAGCATACTCGGACGCTTTGATGCGATGTGCCCCACCGGCAATGGAGAATGCGATCACCACACCGTATTTTTCCGGATGTCGGATTCCCATTGACAAAGCAAATGCTCCGCCGTTCGAAAAACCAAAAATCCCACAGGCTGGCCGTGCAAAGGAAAGGTCAAGTTTCGCAATCGCCCAGCGGTAGACCTCATCGGTGAAAAAATGCTCGTGTGCCAGAAAAAGGCTGTTCTCAATTCCATCGACGTATTCATAAGCGCGAAGTCGGGGATCAGAATGGACACCGACAAGAATAACGGGAGGGGTTCTTCCTTCTTCCATCGCCTTCGAGAGGCTGTTTGAGAATCCTTCAACCGCCTGGCCGTCAGCACAGAAAAGAGCCGGGTAGTCCAGGCCAGTTCGATATCCTGGCGGAAGAAAGACATTGACTGTTCGTTCTACCTGCAGACTCGAACTGTAGATCTGGAAGTTACGTATTGATCTCAATGGTTTCTCCAACTTCGAACCGGCTGCGCGATATCTGCAGGGCATAGGTCCACGCACTCGCGGGGCGTCACACAAAGCCGCATCCTGCGAATGATTCCGACCTGAACGCTTTTCGCTCCGCACATACCAGTCTGAATAACGACGCTCCCAGCATTGCTTCGGCTTGCCTGGATACTTGCTATGCCACTTTTTGGGCAAGGACGCCAACGGGACTCGATGGTTCTCTGTCGCCAAAAATTCGCCGCAAAAGTCGATCTCCGCCGTGATCCATGGGGTCCGTGATTCTGTCGTTCCCTGGTCGCCCCCGACCCTCAAGGCTGCCCCCTTTTAAGAAGAACATTGCGAACTCCATGAGCCGGTTGTCCAGGAACGAGGCGACAACAGCAAAATTTCCTGGCCCGTACCCGGTTGGAAGCAGAATGGCTTTCGCTTCGGGTCGATGTCCGAGCGGAATCTCGCTGAATTCCCGTCGGACGACTTGCTCGCGCAATCGCACACCATCAAGTTCAATGGGGCGAGCGAGAAAGTCGCCCCGGTCGGCGATGGCGATGACGCCGGATTCGATTTTCACGCGACCCATATTCTGAGTCTTCATGCGTGGAAACCCGTGTGAACGGGCACATTGGACCAAAATGGATTCAACGAGCAGTGAACCATCCACTAAAGTCCAGATCTGTGCCGTCACGACAACCTGTCGTTCGAAGACGCCTGTCAATTCCATCCCCAGATTCGTTGTCGGGTCGTAAACCATGAGGCTCTCGGATGGAACCGGAAGTGCCCCTGCCGGGTAGTCACGCCGGACAGAACACTGGAACTTGTCGGACAGCCTCTGCATGACCACGTCGCTGGCTGCCTGGTCGAGGGGCGATGACTGGGAGTCGCTTGCGGAGCGGTGATTGGGACTTTCCATCAGATCTTTCCTTGATTTGTTTCGGCCATGTTGTCGTTACCCGAAAACCGGCACAAGTTAAAGTGTCGTGAAATTTGAGGAATTGCGGATGCCCGCGCAGCAGCCCCCGCAGCGTCCGGATCGACACGCAGACTTCTTCGTCGGTGCGCAAGCACTTTTTGAAGCAAATCTCTCAGAAATCGCGCAGTCGCTGACCGGAGTCCCGCCAATTTGGCAATGAAATCTTCGTGACCTGAGTTCTGATCCACCTCTTTGCAACGGCCGCGACAACTCAAAGGCTGTCGCAGTCGATGAGAACGACGTCAGTGCCCTTTTTCGCTCAGGCGGAACACAGGAATCGGTCAGATTCCGCCGCATACGCTATGTGACCCGTGAGCAGTCACCTGCATCCGCAGAAATCAATTCAGGAGGTTCAGTCATGTTAACTGATGCTGACCAAGACAGGCTCTACGACTACATGTCAAGCCAAACGCAGATGTGGCAGAATATCGTCGGGAATGAGTCACAGGATATTCTGCGTGACGAAAACGGGGCACTCTGGCCAACTCGACCAGCCAATGGGACGTCACATCGAAAGAATTCTGGCAGTTACAGAGGAGACGTCGGATGTTTGTTGGCGATCATTTTTACGGCAAGGTGGACCATGTCCCTGGCATGTTTTTCGTGAAGACAAGATTCCTGCACTATCTTTGGATACCGGTTGTCCCTCGAGAGTCCTGGCTGATATGTGACGATGGAACATCCGCGCGTGTCAGGATCCCGCTGCGATGGAAGTCGGTTTTGCTCGCATGGGTGCGAACATTTCTGGTCACGATGGTTTCCAGCCTTATCATTTCCACGGTCGCATTCGCAAGGATGGAGCCCGAAGCAGGGAAAATACATCCGGGCATCATTGCCCTGGTTCCCTGGGGGATTGCTCTGGTCCTGGCGGTGATCTTTGTCATCTCGTATCGGTTTTCCCGGGCCACGCCTCATCGAGCTATCCAGTTGGGAGAGCTTTTGAGTATTCCATCTGCCGACGTCGAACGGAAATTCTGCTGGCCGGACAGCACATTTGATGCGCCAGAGTCACGGGAAGTCATCACTGAGATCACTGGCGGGATGGTCGAGGCGTCTGAAGCAATGGTGGGTGCAGTGGGCGAGGCACCCGGTCAGGTCTTGTACTTCGCTGTACTGTTGACGGTGACAATGGGAATTGCCTGTCTCGGGTTGGTTCTCGGAGCTGGAGTCCTGTACGGAGTCACACACATTGCCGGGACGTCCGCCACCGTTGTTTACAGCACGACGTTATTAACAGCAACCGCCATCCCCGTCCTGATCGCTCGACTATGCCATCGCATGCTGCATCAACCGGTGTACTTTGGTGAGTCTCGTGGATTCTGGATCACGCTCTGCTGTACATCCTGGGTTCTGGGCGCACTTCTCTCCATTTTTACAATCCTGTGATTGGCCGAGCTCGGCGTTCCGGCATCAACTGATGTTGTGGCTGTCCTTCAAGTCCAGCGTCAGGATCCTGCACTCGCATCACATTCGAAAGAGTCGGGTTTCAACGCCACAATTGCCACCA
>JAGQQS010000011.1 GCA_020426105.1 Planctomycetaceae bacterium | reverse complement strand
CCCGATCCATCACCGCCCGATCCATTGCCACCCGATCCATCACCGCCTGCTGGCCCACCATCAGAGCCTGTTTGGTCAGTGTCCGTTTCCTCACTGCCATTGAAGATCACGTCAAATTTCTTTTCAACGGCGGCAAAAAGTCCGCCGGATCCTGAATAACTGGGATCCCAAAGCATTCGCATTCCCAACAGAACCACGGCTGAAACAGCAAGGATCATCACGGACTGCAACGTTCCCATTCCAGCGTCATTCTCTGCAAATGGTTCTCGTTTGAATCGCTTTCTCATCGCGTTTTCCTTTCAGGAAATTCCCCGGAATTTTAAATGCGCGCAGCGGCGCTCTCGCGACAGATCAGAATTGAGGCGCGGAACCGGACATGAGAGAACCCTGGATCGCCGAACGACAAGGCCCGGACTGCGTCAGATGGAATCCCGGACGAAGCGAAAAGGCACGGAGAACAAGTCTGCACTGCCTGAATTGCCAAAGTAAACGGAGTAGATAAGTGTAGACTTTCGCGTGCAGTGATCTGCGAGCCGTGTCCCCGTGTCCTGCAGCAGCTCACCGTGGTTGCCCGGAAAAATCAATGCTGGTAACGTGCCCGGTTCTGCAGGTGGTCTGCGTGAATGATCAAACATTAAATTATGGACAGCCTTACCAACTGAGATGAACGTTTCGACGTCCGGATCAATAATTGTCCTGCATGTTCTGGCCGGTCCTCAGGCAGGGCAGGAACTTCGATTCACGGATCATCAGACCTTCATTGTCGGTCGATCACGGAAAGCTCACCTACAGCTCTCCGACAGCCCGCAGTTCTCTCGGTTTCACTGCCGTCTGGAGCTTAATCCGCCCCACATTGCTATCATTGATCTTGACAGCACGAACGGGACGAAAGTGAACGGCCACCGAATCAAACTGGCTTCGCTCGTTGACGGCGATGTCGTGACAGTTGGTGATACAACATTCAAGGTAACCATCATTCGTCCGCTCGCAGAATCGCCGGTCGCAGCTGTGCCGCAGACTTTCCTGAAGACTCCCGAGTCAGCACATGACAGCTTTCACAAAGCTTTTCGCGCAGGAGATTTTGCGGACATTCCGGGGTTTACGCTGGAACGTGAGCTGGGACATGGCTCCATGGGATCCGTCGTACTCGCGCGTCGCAGGGCAACGAACGAATATGTTGCCATCAAGATCATGCTGCCGCTGATCATGTCGGATCGAAAAGTTGTGGAGCGGTTTCGTCGTGAGGCGTCGATTGTACTTCGACTGCAGCACAAACGCATTGTCAGATGTATGGACTTCAATCTCACGGCGGACAATGTGCCCTACCTTGTGATGGAGTACGTCAATGAAGTAAAGCTGCAGGAATTTCTGAAACCGATGAGTTTACTCGATAGGATTCGAGTGGCGTCGGGAGTCATTGTGCGAGTCCTCGAAGGACTTCACTATGCACATACACAGGAGATTGTTCATCGCGACGTGAAGCCGACGAACCTGCTGGCATACATGTCCGGTCGGAAACTGCGGGTCAAACTGGCAGATTTTGGTCTTGCCAAGAATTATGTGGACGCGGGTTTCAGCAATTGCAGCGCCAGCAACGAAATCAGTGGAACAATTGCGTACATGTCGCCGGAACAGATTATGAACTGTCGCTACGCAAAACCGCCGTGCGATATCTATGCCGCAGGTGTCTGTCTGTATTACCTTATTTCAGAACGCCTGCCCTACGAGGCCACGTCGGCGGCGGCGCAGATTAGTCTCATTCTAAATAGTCCGCCTGTGCCGATTACGGACTATGTCTCTGAACTCCCGGTAGAACTCGCAAGCATCCTCAGCAGGGCATTGTCCCGTGAACCCGAGGATCGATACAATTCGGCAGAGGCCATGCGACAAGCACTGCTGCCGTTTGCCCGACGGAGCTAAGTCTGCCAACAGGGGTGATGCGGTGGATCAGCTGTGGAAGCAATGCCCCGTCTTTCCGAATGGATGAAAACAATGAACGCCCCGTAAACAGATCTTATGATATCGTGGACTTCCTGCTGGTAATCGGATGCCATTCCGAAGATATTGCGACGACAGCGTTTGCGGGCATGGAAACTCTCCACTCCCTCCGATGTGGCAAGGCAGGAAAATGTCAGTTTCACTGAACCAATTTGTCAGGCAGCTTGAGGAAAGCGGAATCCTGACCGGCAACACCATCAGGGAGTTCATACCTCCGAAATCTCCGATGGGCGCCAAAGATCTGGCTCGTGAGCTTGTTCGCCGGAAGAAGCTTACAAAGTATCAGGCTCGAGAGGTCTGTGAGGGAAAAGCAAAGTCTCTGGTTCTCGGCAATTATATTCTGATGGATCCGATAGGCGCCGGCGGGATGGGGCAGGTCTTTAAGGCCGAACATCGCCGCATGAAACGTTTCGTGGCTGTCAAATTACTGCCGCACGCGACGCTCAAAGACAAAGCGACCATTGCTCGGTTCGAGAGAGAAGTCGAAGCTGCCGCTAAAGTCAGTCATCCCAATATCGTGGCCGCACTTGATGCCGACTGTGCGAACGGTGTCCACTTTCTGGTGATGGAACTAGTGGAAGGGTGTGACCTTTCTGCTTTGGTGAAGAGGAGCGGCCCGCTTCCGGTTGATCAGGCCGTCAGCTACATCCTGCAGGCAGCCAGGGGACTCGAAGCAGCCCATGCAGCAGGGATTATCCATCGGGATATCAAACCTGCAAATCTCCTGCTGGATACAAACGGAACGGTCAAGATTCTGGACATGGGACTGGCTCGTTTTAATGGCGATGGCGACCAATACGATCAAGCCGAGCTAACCACAACAGGGGCGATTATGGGTACCGTGGATTACATGGCCCCGGAACAGGCAGTCGACACAAAAACGGCGGATGCTCGGGCCGACATCTACTCACTGGGATGTACGCTCTATTATCTGCTGACCGGCAAAGCCACATACCAGGGGGACAATGTTATGATGAAGCTGCTGGCTCACCGGGAAACAGCAATTCCTTCGTTAAAACAACTTCGTGCCGATATGCCGGATCAGCTTGAAGTGATCTTCCGCAAAATGGTCGCAAAAAAGGTGAAGGACCGTTATCAGTCGCTGACGAATGTGATTGCTGATCTTCAGCGTTGGAACATCGCAAACGAATTGAACATCGTCAAGCCGGAACCCATAGCCTCTAATTCAGAAAAAACCCTGACGGATTTCCTGAAGGATATGCCACTTGATTCGACTCCGACTGTTCCCCGCAGGAAAGCCGCGCGGCCCATGACGGGGGCTGAGACCGGCAGCCGGAATCGACTCGCAATCGGAGCATCACTCTTTGGCGTGTTGATCCTGTTCGGTGTCCTGTTTGTCAGGCTCAAGACCAAAGACGGCATTCTGGTCGTCACTGTTAATGAACCGGACGCTGAAGTATTGGTGCTGAGCGAAGAGGGCAAAGTTGAAATCAGTAAAGACGGCCGTGATGGGATAATCTCTATTTCAGTCGATCCCGGTAAGCACAGACTAAGAGTGCAGAAAGATGGCTTCGCAATTTTCGGGCAGGATTTTGAGATTGAAGCGGGTGGGACCAGGCCGATTACGGCACAGCTGGTACCTCTGGAAGTAAAGCAGAGCCCGACAGTGCCCGTGACAACGAATGAGTCACTTGCGCCCGCAGTCACGGAAACGATTACTGCCAAAACTTCTGACGAAACAATGAAACCGCTGGACTCGACTGAGCCGAGTCCACGTGTCCCTCAAAGCAGCTACTCAGGCGGAAACATTTCTGGTGACTGGATGCGGGATCGAAAGATTGCCACCACGATTCTGAACGCAGGAGGCTATGTTCGCGTTGTGACGCCGGGCACTGAGGAAAGGTCATGGGATGGAACACATCCTGTTCCCGTTTGTACATCGACCGCAGACCTGCCGAAAGACGATTTTTCTATAGTCACCGTCGGCTTATGCGAGACCACAGGGGATGCCGCCGAGCTGATGCGGGAGGTGTTTCAGCTTCCTGCTTTGTCGCACATCCATTTTGGCAAGGGACTGAATGACCAGGTCGTGAAAAGCCTGCCAGACATCCCGCCGACAGCTCATATCGTGAAGTTTATTGAGAGTCCGTTGACGGAACAGGGCTTTCGAACGGTGGCAACCTGGAAAAACCTGGATGAACTGGCCATCGAAAATATGACCACTTTCAGCGATGAATCAATGCGACACGTTGCGGAACTGCCGGGACTTTTGACGCTGAGTCTGACTGGTGCAGCGATCACGGACGAGGGATTGCCGCTGATCGCGAATTTACCGAGACTTGAATGGGTCGGACTCAATGGCTTACCGATCTCGGACATGGGACTGCATGGATTGGCTTCCGCTCTGAATCAGAAACAGACCAAACTTCGGCATCTGAAGATTGAAGCGTGCAAAAACGTCACACCCGAAGCTGTCACTCAAATGCGAAACATCCTGCCGAATCTAACCATTGAGTTGAGTCACTACTCAGGCGGACTCCCCGCTGAGAATCGACGCGTGGCCGAAGTTCTGCTTGAAAAAAACGGCGAGATTGTGATCTCGACCGCAGCTGCTACGTATAGAGTCACCTCAAAGACGGACCTTCCAAATCACGATGTTCCATTTAAGCTCAACGAACTCGCGATAGGGCGTACATCAATCACAGATGCATCAATGGATCAGATTCGGAATCTTAAGGAATTGCGGCGACTCAACGTCGCTGACACGCAGGTGACCGATGAAGGAATCCAACAACTTGAAGGTCATCCCACACTCGTGCAGATTCACGCCCTTGGAAGCAAGGTCTCCCGAAGCGCGATCGATGATCTGGCCAGAAGCAAGCCCGGCCTGACAACCGACCTTCCCGCACTCAGCACAACAACACCGCCATAGGTCTCTGAATGAAGCCTGTGTTTGTGAGTCGCACGGAAGGCAAGTTCAAACGCATTGCCGATTCGGCAAATTGAGCAGACAGTTCGAGGGCCGCGGCGTTGCCTGCTGTGGCAATAAGTCACGTTCCCTCTGATCGGCGAAGACTTGTTTATAGACGTCCGGCGCCCGCCACCGAAGTCCAGGAACTGCCGGTTGCGATCCGATGATCACACATGCCAATCATCTCCAGACAGACGACACGAGGAATCGTCTCGTGGGCTGCGACTCTATTGCGTGCCATCTGGCGAATTCCAGGCAGACATCGCCCGAACCCCTGCTGCTCTTCCGGATCCCATGCAACCAGCCTGTTTATTCTTTGGCTGCAGGACCATTCGTTTCTCTGAACGGGTCGCCGTTGCCTGTGAAGATCCGGAGAGCAGTGTGCAATGCATCAACATCCATAACATACTGACGGCGGCCGCCGCGATGGTTCCACTGAACGCGAAAAGTGAATCGTGTGACATAGCAGGCTCCTGAAAGAAACGAAGCTCTTCAGATCAAAGATCACCATCGACCGCTATGAACAGACATCGTGTTTAGAGATTTCGAGTCGCCCAGAAGCCGTTTCCTGCATGACTCTGCGCAAATGAAGTTTTATGTTCGGAATGCCTTTTCTGTTGTCCGATAACTGGCGTCGGCGGTGATCTGTTTCCAAATCCCATTCCACACAATTCCACACACAGGCATTTGGAGCAGTTCCATGAAGAAGTACGCACCTGGGTTGCACCTGTTGAGAACAGATCAAGGCAATGCAGCGATTCAGACCGTTTCAGTATTGGCTGTTGCAGCCACTGTTTTGATCGGACTCCTCAACGTCGGACGAGTCGTGCAGGAGCGAGGTCGCAATCGGCTTGAAACAGTTATGGCAGGTGACAGCGGCTCCGAAGCGCTTGCAGGGAACGGTCATTCTGGACGCGACCGTGCTGTTTCGCATGTGGCGACCAATGGCATGGCATCCGGATTCGCGTCGATGGATAGTGCCACCAAAGCGATTGCGTTGAACCAGCCCAGCCAATTCGCGCAAGTATTCGCCAAAGCAGATCCAGTCGAAGGAGCTCCCGTCACGGCACCGCTTGCTGGCTCAAAACCGGGCAGCAATTCCGGAACGGATGGTCCTTCGGCAATCGCGCCCGTTATCGATACGCCGGTTAAGATGGATCCACCAGTAAACTCGGCACCCACAAAGCCTGAACCAGTTACTGACACGATAGGAGGCGATGCTGCCAATAAACCTGTTGATCCAATGCCAACCGATCCGGGGGAAGCGGATCCGGCTGGTGAAGCCGATCCTATTGAAACAGATCCAATTGAGTCGAAACTTCCGGCAAAAAACAAAACCAAACTTGTTCCAGGCGTAAGGCTGGGAAAAATAGCGGTCTCCGCCGGGAATACTTCAGGCGGCGATGCCGCAGTCAATGGGACCGGTGACCTTTCTGCAGGCGAGGGCGGTAATGGCGGCAGCGGGTTTCCGGTCGCCAGCGGTAGCGGCACTGGCTTCCAAAACTCAGGGTTTGGAAATCAAAGCGGATTTCCGCAATATGGGCAGAACGGCGGAGGCTACCCCAGCAACAACTACCCCAACGGTAATAGCTACCCCAACAACGGAAACTTGAATAGTGGTTATTATGGAGGCAACGAGGGAAACGACGACGGAGGCAGCCCTGGTTCCGTTAAGAAGCAATCTGCCACTGGGTCGTCGGGCAACACTGATGCTGAAAACAGCAATATGAACTCCGAGATCGACAAGTCGAAGAACGATCCGAGGAATCAAACAAATGGCAGACCCAGGCAAGAGTCTGGTGAAAATACGACGCCACCTGCTGCGAACTCGGACAGTTGGCTTGGCACACTCTCAAAGTTCTTCCGAGGAAATAAGCAGGGCACTTCGGATTCTGGTTCTGACCCGAGGCCATCTGCAAATTTACCTTCAAAGAACCCATTGAACGACGAACGATCTTCTGATGCACTCGACCAGGATGGTCATCTCGACATAGCAGAGGAACAAATTCCCGATATGCGAGACGCCGAATTTGATGAGCTTGCGGTTGTCGGCGTTGATCGAAATGATCCAGTCAAACCTCGATTGATCGTACGAGCGGACATCGATTTTGATCAGATTCAAGTGCAGATTGGTAAGACCCATCTTGCATTCAAAGCACCACTGGCTGGCTCCACAAGTACAATTCCACTTGCAACTGACCTTGTTAAGCCGGGCATCGAGATCAGGGTGATCGGAGTAATCGGAGCAAGCCAGCTTGTCGCGCATTACGAAGTTCCGCACCCAGGCTCGCCAATGTCAGAAATGACCGTCACAAACGAGAAGCCACAGTCCCCGAAGTATGGAGAAGAATAGCCACTACCGAAGAACGCTATCAGCGTGCGAGTTCACTGGTAGCGGACTCGTCGATAGCAAATCCGGCACCAGGGACGCACTCAGTCAGTCCGCAGCAGGCTCTCGCAGCGACTGGCCTTCCGACTCACATTGGAAGATACCGCATCATCAGCAAGCTGGGTGAGGGAGCTCAGGGAATCGTTTATCGGGCCGTGCATCCGACGTTGACGCGAGATGTCGCAATCAAACTAAGCCGCGTGCCATTCGATGCATCGCAAAAGGCGGGCTTGCAGGCGGAAGCAGTGGTCTTGTGTCAGCTTTCGCATCCGAATCTGGCTCATGTCTACGATTTGGATTTTGAACAAGGCTGTCCGTTTCTGGTGATGGAGTACATTCCTGGCCAAAGCCTCGAACAGTTGGCGAACTCAGGCCGTCTCACGGCGTCGGAGTCGATCGAAATTATTCGCAGGCTGTGTCTGGCACTTGAGCACGTGCATTCCAAAGGAGTGGTTCTCCAGGATCTCAAACCCGAAAACGCGGTTGTGGACGATCGCCTGGAACCGACTGTGATCGACTTTGGCCTGGCGCATTTGCGAACAGCCTGGGTGGAAAGCGACAGCATGCTGGTCGGCGGCACACTGGCCTACATGTCGCCCGAACAGGCGGCCAGTTTTCATTTGCCGGAAGATCCTCCCGGTTGGGCGCCACCGCAACAACTTCTCATTCGCGACCGAAGATGCCATTCGGCGCGCGACTCGAATAATCGATCCACCGTCGATCAGCAACATACTGGCGATGGAAGCACCCGCCTGCGGCTTCGGCCGATATACCCGAGATCAGATTGAGTTCGTGCTTTCTACGGCACTCACCGGATTCCGTGCTGCCGTTCTTGAATCCCGGAAGCAAAGAGGGGAGGACGTAAAAACGGCGATCCATACTGGTTACTGGGGTTGTGGCGCGTATGGTGGCAATCGAGTTTTGATCCGGATGCCGACAGAAGTCTGCCGTCTGTGGATGATGGCACTGGGTACTACCGAGAAGGCCCAGCCGAAATACTGCCGACTGCTGGATCCCAGCCGCGCTGGAATCCATGAATAAAGCCGTCATATTGTCCCATTCGCGGCAGGATCTCTGGGAAACTGCGCCGTCGTGAATCTCACATGTTCGCCAAGGCCCATCGAAAATGGCTCGGACGCAAATGAGGGCGTTCGTCCCGTCGAACGGAGTGTGCCCTGGATGCGTCCCTTCTCATCCTTCCCCGTTGCCTGAAATTGAAACAGGTCGTTCCATACATACTGGCCTCGCTCACCGGCCTGATCGAGACCACAGCATTCAGCGATGGATTGAATTCGGCGACTGCCGTCCGACATGCGAGCCAACTGAACAACAAGATTGACTGCCGATGCCACCTGCTGTCGCGCCACGTAGACGGGGAGTTCAGCGTCATTCATCAGGCAAAGTGTTTCCAGGCGAATGACGGCATCACGTGGTGTGTTCGCATGAACGGTTGTGAGCGCTCCCGCATGACCTGAAATCATGGACTGAATCAAATCCAGCGCTTCTCCGCGTCTGACTTCGCCCACAATAATCCGATCCGGACGCATGCGCAACGTGTTGGCAAACAACTCCCGAATGGAAAGTCTGGGGGAGTCTTCTCCGTTGCCCTGCTGTGCTTCGAGGCTAATCGTATGTCCGCTTTCGTTCAATTGAAGCTCTGACGTATCTTCAATCACGATAACCCGTTCATCGGAGGGAATGCAGGCGGAGAGTGCATTGAGCATGGAAGTCTTGCCGGTACCCGTGCCTCCCGAAATCACAATGTTCTTGTGCAGTTTGACGCAGATGTCGAGGAACTCAGCGGCGGTATCGCTGAGCGACTGTGTCTCGACAAGCGACTTCAGATTGAACGTTGATTTCTTGAACCGACGAATCGTCACATGCACTCCGTTCTTTGCCGTGGGCGGAGTAATGACGTGAACTCGGGATCCGTCAGGCAACCTTCCATCCATCGCAAGATTCATTTCATCGAGCGACCGGCCGTTGAATTCAGCGATATTGCGAACCGCTGCGAGCAGCGTTGCATCGGAGGCGAACTTCAGCTCGGTGCAGTAGAGCTTGCCGGCTCGCTCTGTTCGAATGTCGCCTGGCCCGTTGATCATGATCTCCGTGACATCGGGATCGTCCAGTAAGCTGCTGATGGGACGTAAGAAATACGCAATAGAAGACTGATAGATCTCAGACGACTGCATGGGGATCACTTTCATGAGGCGCGTTCATTTCGTCACTGTTTCACAGGACTCACTGGACAGATCACTGTTCGGCCTCAAGTACAGACATGATGTTCTTAAATTCCTTGTCCTCTGGATTCGTCGTTTGTGGATCTGCTTATGAACGATACTGTTGGCTCCCATTGATTCAGGAGAGATTGACAATGCTTTTCATTGCTGGAAACGACGCGATTTACTGCCCCTATCGAGATTGCCTCGGAATCGACACAACCAGTGGACGCGTTTCCTGGTATCAACTGCTGGCGGTCTCCACGGATGCGACCAGGGAGGAATTACTCCATCGCTGGAATCAACGCCGAACATTAGTGGTCCGGAAGCGTACCGAATCCAGTGAGCCTTTCTGGGACAACGTCCTGGATGAACTGGATCGTGCTCTCGCCTGTCTCAGCAATCCGCGAGTGAAAGCTGACTACGACGAAAATCTTTCTCGCCGACGTCGACAGACATCGTTGATTCGCCCGTCAAAACCGGACGAACAGGATGCCTCTGAACCAGGAGAGAATGCACGCTCGACTACGTCGGACAGGAAAATGAACCATTCCGGTGAAATTTCCCCGCGCACACGATTCGAACCGCTGCGCGTTATTGGATGCGGTCAGCAGGGAACAAAGGTGTTCGAGGCTTACGAATTTACATTGGGGCGTACCGTCGCAGTCAAATGCCTTCAAAAGCCGGCGCGTACGCGATCTCGTCGCCGCAGTTTTCTGGACGAAGCAAAGTTCCTCGCATCCATCTCGCATCCGAATCTCGTGGAGGTCCATTCCGTCAACGAAAAGAATTGCTGTTGTGTGATGGAATTTCTGGGCCAGACTGTGCAGGATCACTTTTCGGGGGCAGGAAAAGGCGGATGCACACCTGTGCAGGTAACTCAGTTTCTTGAGCAGGGATTGGCGGTGCTGCAATGTCTGCACGACCGTGGTGTCGTTCATGGCGCGATCAGCACCAGGAGTTTTCTGGCGACGGAAACCGGAGTCGTCAAGCTGATTGATGCTCCCGGTTGTACGCGCGCCGGGTTATTCCGCGCGCCGGAACCGAATCAGAAATGCGTCGCCCCCGAACTCCTCTCGCCAGAAACATTCGGAGAACCGAAAGTCACTGTGGATCTTTATATGCTCGGCTTTGCGGCACTCGAACTTCTGGCCGGCGAAAAGTTGTCGAAATGGTTTCGCAAGGTAAGCACGGGCAACGAGCCGGATCAGAAGCAATGGCTGCGGTGGCACGCTTCACCCTTTGAGAAAATGCCATCCCTTGAACAACTGGTTCCGGATATGCCATCCGTGCTGGCATCTGTCATCGAAAAACTATGCCAGAAGCAGGTAAAAGACCGGTATCAGACGGCAAATACTGCGCTCAGGGATCTGCTCCCGGCAGCAGCGACCATTCGCAGGAGTGCCAAAGCATCAGGCACTCCATTTTCGCGCACCATTGGCGCGTCCCCGAACGTAAAACATGTGGGGGGAGATGCCCCGCTGCTTCCTGAAGCAAAAGCTGATTCCGAACCGTCCCCTGATTTTCTTACCATTCTTCAGGATCCTGTGCTGCTGTGGAAGGAGATCCGAGCCAACAAAAGTCTGCAACTCGCTGCTGGATTCGTGCTGAGCCTGGTATTAGTCATTGTGATGTTGCCGACCGAAAAGCCCCCCGAGACTGCTTCCAGCGAAACGCCTGAACACGATCCTCCGCAGCCGGCGCCTGCGAAGGATCCGAAGCCTGCAGAGATTCCAATTCCCGTCGTGGCTGAAAAAGTCGATCCTGCCCCATTGCCTTTAAACGTTGAGCGATTTCAGGATCTTGAAAACATTCCGGTCGTCGCGCGCCGCGGACCGCCACAGGTTCCCACCAAACCCCGGGATCCGGAAAACTTCGCACTTCAGCCAGCAGTCGCACATCCGTTTGACGCTGAGCTTATGCATCCCGATCAACTCGTTGAACTGCACGGGATACTGACCGAACTGAAGCATGCGTCAGGAAGTGATGAACGACGGCGGTTGCTGAACAAAGCCAGAAAAGTTGCTCCGAAAGACCCGCGCGCACCATTCATCTTTGCCGCGACGTATGACTTTGGTCCAAGGGCCAGAAATGAACTCAGAGAATCGGTTTCCCTGAGCGGCCCGGAATATCATCAGCCATTTAGAGTATCGGTCGAAGCGATACTTCGTGGCCCGATGCGTGAAGCCAGAATCGGCGATCAGGTTCTTGCGGATCTGATTCGCTTTCGCGATCAGTTAACGGCTGCTGAATTTGATGCCAAAAACACTTACGACTGGGAGTGGATTGGTCGAGTCATGGGTTACATCGAACGGATGTCGGAAACTGACAAATCGTTAAACACGATTCTGCTGAACAACAGGCCGCGAATGTTGAACGAACTCCCGTCCGAAGCTGTCAGTTGCATCGACCGCGGACGTCGCTTTGTGCTGCAATACGCAGTTGAGGACTTAAAAGCATCCACCTTCTTCCCAGTATCGCGTGCTGTCGAGATTGATTTGTGCCTCGCGACATTGAATCCTGAACGAGAGCCTCAGCCGGGAAGCCATTCCGACACTACTATTGCTGCGAGTGGGTTGGCGAGGGAAAAATAATCACGATGTTACTCTGTAAACAGCATCACAAATGGGCGCCAAGGGTGCTCGACATCCTCACAAACCGGCTGGCAGGCTGCTTCGCTCCGGCAACCGAAGCACACCATGAAGTGTCGGCCGAAATCCTGAATTCTGTACCATACGGATCAAAACCGGGACAAGCACCCTCAGGTAGTCGTAATGTGAGAATTTATGATGTGATTGCGGGAGATGTTTCCCGTTTTGTTAAATTCATAAATCTCAGGTTCTCCGTAGTTCATAAAGGGCTGGGACGACAATGCAAACAATCTGTTCGGTCCTCAAAGATGCCGCGGCAGAGTTGCCGGAAAAGCCGCTGTTTATATTTCCGGAAACCAGATGGTGCGGCGAAGAGGTGCTGACCTACAGCGGACTCGTGCAGAAATCCGCACAGGCATCCCGCGCGATCTCCGCGTGTGCTGATCGTGGCGAACGTGCTCTGCTGCTGTTTCCCGCGGGGGCGGCTTTCTGGGAAGCGTTCATGGGATGTCTGGCCTGCGGCGTCGTTGCAGTGCCACTGAACATTCCCAACATCAACCGTCCCAGTGCTCCGTTGCAGGAAGTCTGTAAAGACTGCAGCCCGTCCGTGCTTCTGACCGATGACAAGACCGCCGAGTTGCTGACCAGGCGCGCGGACAAGCATCCCTGGTTCAGTCAGTTGGCGGTGATTACTCCGGATCACTGGCGCGCCGAAACGGGACAGTCTGCATTCGATTCGCTGACGCTGAATCGGCCAGCGTTTCTGCAATACACATCCGGGTCAACGGCAAGTCCGCGCGGTGTTCAGATATCACACGCGAACCTGCTGGCGAATCTCGAAATGATCCGTGACAGCATGCGGATTCGTGTCAACGAGGACACCGGCGTGACCTGGCTGCCCCACTATCATGATATGGGACTGGTCGGAGGTTATCTGGAAACTCTGTTCACAAAGAATACGACCCTGTGTTTGCCGCCGGAAGACTTCGCACTTAGGCCCGCGCGCTGGCTGGAACTGATTTCCGAATCGCGCGCCAGTGTTTGCGGTGGTCCTGGCTTTGCGTATCGGATGTGTGTCGAAAAAATCAGTCAGGATCAACTGGCGGGACTGGATCTTTCTTCGTGGCGAGTGGCCTATGTTGGAGCAGAACGCATACGGCCCGAGACGCTGTTGCGTTTCAATGAGAAATTCCAGCCCGCCGGATTTCAGGAGAGTTCATTTTTCCCGTGCTATGGACTCGGTGAAGCCACATTGCTGGTGACCGGCGGGCCTGCCGGAGAACCACCGCAGATTCGTCGTGTCAGCGCCGCAGCACTGATGCACCATCGAATCGCAGCACCGGGATCAGCCGATGATGGAATAAGTTTATGTTCCAGCGGACAGACCGTTTCCGGCACCGACGTTGTGATCCTTAATACCGTGGACTCAACGATACTGCCTGATGAAATGATTGGCGAAATTTTTCTGTCGGGTCCATCGCTCACGGACGGCTATTTTAATCGACATGATTTGAATCAGGAGTTATTTCGCGAGTTAACGATTGCAGGTCGGACGCAGCGATATCTGCAGACCGGTGACCTGGGATTCCTTGCGAACGGCCAGCTGTTTATTACCGGCCGCACAAAGGAAATCATTATCGTCCGCGGCAGGAATCTTTACCCGGAAGATATCGAACAGCAGGTATCTGCCGCGCATCCGGCACTGACTTCAGCGGGAGTGGTCGCATTCTCCGTCGATAGTGACGGGGAAGAATCACTGGTTGTCGCTGTCGAAATGCCGCGGGCCGCGACAGACATGGAGTCTCCTGAAAACGTCATTGCCGCGATTCGTCAATGCATCGCTGCGGGGAGCGGGGTAAATCCGAAGGCGATCCTGCTGCTGCCACCTTTCTCGATTCCGCGAACCAGCAGTGGCAAGCCCAGACGGCTGATGATCCGCGCGAGTTACCTTCAGGGGAGCCTGAACTGCGTGGCGAAGGAAGAAAATTAGCTTCCTGCGACGAACGGGAGGCCTTTCTGAGGGGATTTCATGGGACTCCATGGATTTCCGGCTTTGCACGAATTTGGCCGCAAAGTGACTATGCCGGGATTTTGGGCTCGAACGTCATTGAACGCCTGTACCGAATTTTTGCATTTCGTTGTTCCATGGCAGACCGCATACGTATACTATCATGTACCATCATACACTATTCGGCTCACTTTCAGTACACCCTGTAATTGGCTTTGAACAGTGGTTAATGATCGCTGTCTCTCTTCGTCGTACGTTTTTTTTGAGTCCATTTGATATTCCAGGAGTACCCATGGCCAGACTTTCGCGGAAAGTTCGAGGCTTCACGCTGATCGAACTGCTTGTGGTGATCGCGATCATCGCGGTCCTTGTCTCGTTGCTTTTGCCGGCTGTTCAGCAGGCACGCGAAGCAGCCCGTCGCACGCAGTGCAAGAATAATCTGAAGCAGA
>JAGQQS010000971.1:2532-2743 GCA_020426105.1 Planctomycetaceae bacterium | reverse complement strand
CTTATAACCTGACGGTAGGTATCCTGCGCGGGCGTTTTCGCGATTCCGAGCTGGATTCAAAATTGCTGACGCCGGGAGAAGTTTACCGGATCGCTGTCGATCTGGGGCCCGTTGCAGCGCAGATCGCGCCGGGGCATCGTCTGCGAGTAGACGTCTGTGGTGCTTACTTTCCGCTGTTCGATCGGAACGCGAATACGGCCGATGGCATTTT
>JAGQQS010000971.1:0-2438 GCA_020426105.1 Planctomycetaceae bacterium | reverse complement strand
GGGCGGAACAGTGATTCAGGAAAATCTGACAAAATTACTTCAGCGATCAATCCGCCGAGGCCGGGTTCTGACGTCGCCAGCTCAACTGGCCGGGTACGATGCTGACGGCCTGGGTTATAAAACATTTCGGCCGGATGCGGTTGTGATTCCTGCGGACGCGGATGAACTCGTGCAGGTACTGCGAGCGTCGCGTGAGATGAATGTGCCCGTCACAATTCGCGGTGCCGGCACGTCGTTGTCCGGAGGTCCGGTTGCGGCTCAGGGCGGTATTGTCGTGCATACATCGTCGCTGAAAAATGTTCGCACGATCTCGCGCGAAGGTTTCTGGTGCGAAGTCGAAAGCAGCGTCGTTCTGAACCAGCTGGATGCGACACTGCTGCCGCACGGCGTATTTTATCCCCCGGATCCTTCGAGCGGCCCCGTTTGCACGCTCGGAGGAAACGTGGCCATGAACGCCGGAGGAGCCCATTGCTTTCGCTACGGTGTTACCAGCAATTATGTGCTTGGCCTCGAAGCCGTGATGCTCGACGGCAGCGTGCATCGCTTCGGGGGGCCCGCCGGAGGACGCGGTGACTGGCGAGAAGACTGGAAACGGTTGATGGTGGGTTCGGAGGGCACGCTTGCCGCGTTCACCAGATTCTGGCTGCGACTGTTGCCGCGTCCTGAGAAAGTCTGGACGTATCGCGCCACGTTTGCGGATCTGCAGTCGGCTGAGAAAGCGATTCAGGCATTGGCCGTGCATGCGGCGTTTCCTGTCGCCATAGAACTTATGGACCCGCGTTGTGTGGCGATGGTTGAGAACAGTCCGATGGCGGTTGGCCTCCCGAAGGACGTCTTCCTGTTGGTTACTGAGATCGATGGACCCGCCGTTCTGGTGGATGTTCGTGCAAAGGCCGTGGCGGCGTTGATGAATGACGCAGGGGCGCTCAGCGTTGAATACAGTGATGACGAGGCGAAACGTCAAGGACTCTGGAAAGCCCGCAAAGTCGCGGGCGGTTTGATGGGGCAGATCAGTCCTGACTTCCTGGTTCAGGATGCCGTCATCCCTAAACGTGCTCTGGCTGAACTGTTGCAATTGGTGTATGACGAGGCCGATGCGGCTGGGTTTGCGGCGGTGAATGTGTTCCATGCGGGCGACGGAAATCTGCATCCGAATTTTATGTTCGATTCGCGAAATCCCGGCGAACTCGAAAAAGTAGAAGCGATTAGTAAACGACTGATGCAGCGTGTGGTCGCTGTCGGCGGTACGCTTTCGGGTGAGCACGGTATCGGGAACGACAAAACTGCTTATATGCCGCTGGTTTTTGGCGAACAGGCATTGAAGCTGCAACTAGCTGTCCCGAAACTGTTTAACCCGCGGCATCAGATGAATCCACTGAAGGTGTTTTCGTCGCGCCGTTTTGTTGATACGGCGCGCGGGGCGGCGTCAGACCCCCGAAGTCTTAAACAGGTCGATGGTGCCGCCAATCATAAGGATGAGGGAAAACTCAACAACGGTACCACCGTGGGACCGCGCCTGTTCGAGCCATTTTTTGACCCCATCGACGGCACAATGTGTGGCCCGGCTACGATGACCAGCGCGGATCTTGAAACGCTGCGAACATCCCATGGGTTCCGTTTTCCTTTGCTCCTCGATCCGCACATGCCGCTCTGTGAGCAGGTCGCAGCAAGCGGTTTCGCCCCTGCGTCATCCCGGTTCGGGCCGTTCTGTGACAACATCATGGGAATGAACTGGAAGCTTCCCGACGGGCGTGTGGTTCGTATCGGCGAACGAGTCGTCAAGTCCACCACCGGCTATGATCTGTTGAGGTTCCTGCTGCATTCATCGGGCCGGTTCGGTACGCCCGTGGACTTTGTTCTGCGGCTGCGCCCTGATTGCGGCAAATCCGGCGTCTTCTCGCTGGTCGGTACGTATGATGATGTTTCGAAAGCCGCGTCGGCGTTGCTGGCAACGTGCTGGATGCACTGGTTCGATAGCGTGGATGTTGTGTTTGATGCAAAAGCTGAAGCGTGTCAACTTCGGATTGCACTTAACTGCCCGGCATACGAATGGACTGTTTACGACGAATTTTTATCTTCATTGGCGCAGCGGCACCACCTGTCATTGACATTGGATCCGGCCAATTCCAGCTCACTGGACGGTTGCCCGGACTTTGTGTTGAAGACCTCGCCGGATCGGGTCCTGAAGACGACTCGTGATATCGCTTCTGAATTCGGGATGCGGTGTATCGCCCTGTGTTACAACGGTGTTGTGCACGGCTATCTCGGTCAACCAGCAGAGACGGAGTCTGACAGTAGCAGAATTGTGACACCTGGCGCCAATGAGGTGCTGACCTGCATCATTCAAAAGTATGCGAAATCGCTGCATGACATTGGCGGCGACTGGCAGTCACGACATTTACCGGTCATCCCCGCGGCAGGAATCGAAGCCGAATGGC
>JAGQQS010000970.1 GCA_020426105.1 Planctomycetaceae bacterium | reverse complement strand
GGCGATGCCAGGTCGCTTGACGCCCTTGAGAAACAGACGAGTTCTCAGACCAGCGGCGACGACGGCACCCGTATTGCCGGCGCTGACAACTGCGTCTGCATCACCTGCGGCCATAAGTTGCCAGCAACGTGCGATGGAGCAGTTTGGTTTTTCGCGAAGGGCCGTTGTGGGCTTCTCCTCCATTCCCACCACACCCTCGGATTCAATGATCCGCACGGAGGCAGGCATGGGGCCGACTTTTGCTATTTCCTCATCCAGACGCGCGCGATCGCCTACAAGCAGGATTTCGAGTTTTGGATTTCGCTCGACAGCTTCAAACGCACCAACCACGTTAGGGCCGGGGGCGAAATCGCCCCCCATCGCATCCAGCGCGATCCGCATTCTTGCTATTCCTCAACCTCAACCAGAGTTCGCCCCTGATAGTAGCCGCAGGTCGGGCAGATGACGTGCGTCGGCGCCATGGTGCTGCACTGTGTGCACTTCGCGAGTTGTCGCGGCTTAATGCTGTTGTGACTGTTACGCTTCCGCGAACGAGTCTTTGACTGCCTTCTCTTTGGTACGGCCATGACACTTCTTCCAGATGCAATCGTTGTGCAAAATTAACTACAGAAATCATCGCTGAATCGGGCGGTATCAAGGCAACCCACGGCGGGAAAAAACGCCGCATGAGGCGCCCATCGAGCTCGGAGCACGCCTGTTGAGATCCACAGCAACCAGCGATAAGGAGGCGGATGGTGTCAAACTGAATGTCATGTGTCAAGAATGACCCGCAGGATGATACAGGAAATTGCCGGACCGATGTTGTCGAAACCGCCTGAATTCACCAAAGTGCTCCAATCGCGACAGATTGCTGTCTCAATTATGACACACTCCCTCCAGAATTGATGGTTCATACTGCTATGACGGACTACGAACAGCTGGGCCAATTTTATCTTGGAAAGACGCACGACCTGAAAACCGGGGTCACCTCGGATAGCGAATTGTTAATGTACGACTCCCGGGATCTGACAACGCACGCTGTCTGCGTGGGCATGACAGGGAGTGGAAAGACGGGGCTGTGTCTGGCATTGCTGGAAGAAGCCGCGCTGGACGGCATTCCTGCTGTTTGCATCGATCCCAAAGGGGATCTGGGGAATTTGATGCTGACCTTTCCTCGGCTTCAGGCTGCGGATTTTGAGCCGTGGGTGGATCGGCAGGAAGCGGTGCGCAAAGGCCTGACAGTCACCGAATTTGCAAAGAAGACCGCGGAGACATGGCGCACGGGGCTGGAAGAGTGGGGCCAGTCAGGCGAACGAATCCAGAAACTTCGTGACTCAGCGGAAGTTGCGATTTATACGCCGGCCAGCACCGCCGGCCGCCAGATCACGGTCCTGAAGTCATTTGATGCCCCCAATGCGCAGGTTCTGAATGACCCCGAAGCGTTTCGTGAACGCATTATGTCGGCCGTGTCGGGTTTGCTGGCATTGCTGCAGATTGATGCGGATCCGATCAGCAGTCGTGAACATATTTTGCTTTCCACAATCTTCGATGGCTTTTGGCGAAGTCATCAGAATATCGACATGGGCGCGCTGATTCGTTCCATCCAGACGCCGGCGTTCAACAAGGTCGGTTTTCTGGATCTGGAATCATTCTATCCACAGAACGAACGCTTCAAACTCGCCATGACGCTCAACAATTTGCTGGCATCACCGAGCTTTGCGGCATGGCTTGAAGGTGAACCGCTTGATATCCAGAAGCTGATGTACACGCCGGGCGGTAAACCACGCATCGCCGTAATTTCGATTGCGCACCTGTCGGATCAGGAGCGGATGTTTTTTGTCACCATTTTGCTGAATGAAATGCTCTCCTGGATGCGGAGCCAGACCGGCACTTCCAGTCTCCGCGCTTTACTCTATATGGATGAAGTGTTTGGGTACTTTCCGCCGACGGCGAATCCTCCGTCCAAGCAACCCATGCTGACACTCCTGAAACAGGCGAGAGCGTTTGGGTTGGGGTGCGTGCTGGCCACGCAGAATCCCGTGGATCTTGACTACAAAGGATTGTCAAACTGTGGCACCTGGTTTTTGGGGCGACTGCAAACCGAACGCGACAAAATGCGAGTTCTGGAAGGGCTGGAAGGCGCGGCAAACACCGCGGGCTCGACGTTCAATCGCCAGGCCATGGAGCAAATCCTGGCAGGGCTCGGCAGTCGGGTATTTCTAATGAACAATGTGCATGAAGATTCCCCGACGGTATTCCGCAGCCGTTGGGCGTTATCCTATCTTCGTGGTCCGGTCAGCCGCCAACAAATTGAAATTCTGATGGCTCCGCTCAAGCAAACTGATCCAGCCCCCGCGACTGCGTCCGGGGGTGTGGTGGCGCCGCCGCGATTCGCGGCACCTCAGGTAGAGCTGCCCAGCCAGCCTGCGAGGCCCGTGTTGCCGCCGGGAGTACCGGAATATTTTCTTCCGGTGCATATTCCCATCACGCGCGTCGTCTACCGCCCTGCGCTGCTTGGGCAGTCGCGCGTGCATTTTATCGACGCGCGGAATGGCATTGATCTCTGGGATCCAGTGACGCTGATACG
>JAGQQS010000969.1 GCA_020426105.1 Planctomycetaceae bacterium | reverse complement strand
AGCGTCTACCCAGAGAACTCGCGTATACGACGGTGATGACAACCCTGAATCTCCTCGCGGTGCGCAAACAGGTCCTGTCCCGCGAAAAACAGGGACGGGCATTTGTCTATCGCCCAATCGTGACACGCGACGAAGTCTGCCGGTCGGTGCTGAGTGACCTGAAGGCGGTCCTGTTTGGTAATCAGATGTCATCTCTGGTGCTGAACATGATCGCAGAAGACGAAGCCAACGAATCAGACGCTGCGATTCTCCGTGATGCGCTACGCAGGCTGGAGGAAAATCGCGAATGATGCCTGCGTTCCCTGAAATTGTGGTGTCGCTCACCATTCAATGCACGTTCGTTCTGCTCCTCACCCGCTGCCTGGTGCGACGCGCCGCAAACAGTATTGCTGCCGATCGACTTTGGTCCTGCGGTCATTTGATGATTCTGCTGCTGAGCCTTGCCGGAGTTCTGTTGCCACATCTCCGTTTATTTCGCAGCGAATCCCTGCTGAGTCTTTGCCACCAGGCCACGATGTTCCCGATTTCTCAGACTTTCTGGACAATTGTGTTCTGGACCTGGGTTTCCGTGGCATCGGTTCTTATCGTCAATTTGCTGCGATCTCTGACGCAAATGAGTCTCACACTGCGACATGCCACCCCTGTGTTGATCCGGCAGACGGCAACCACAAGGCCTGACTCTGTGTGCGCAGATATCGGGTCCACCAGTTTCCGCGAGTCCTCAACAGCGGAGCTCGACACACTCAATGTCCGCATCGTGACCGCGGATTCGTGCTTCACCCCTTTCTGCTGGCAGTTGCATCAACCTGTCATTGTGCTCCCGGTATCCGTGACCCAATTTCCTGATGAAGAACTGTTTGCCGTTGTGCGGCATGAACTGGCTCACCTGAAATTAGGGCATCCGATGATGCTTTTTCTTCAGCGATTGGTCGAAATTGGATTCTGGTTTCATCCGCTCGTCTGGCGGGCGTCAAAAGCGGCCTCCATGCAGCGGGAACTGGCCGCGGACCGTACTGCTAACGGAAGTTCCGCGGAAGTCGCCGGCTTTCTCCGAAGTCTGATGCGGCTGTCCGTCCCGTCTTTCGCAAGGCCGCATATTTTACCGGTAGGACTGAATTTGTTCGCACGCGATGTTTCGATGGTGCAGCGTCGTGTGGATCAGTTGCTGTCGATTGACTGGTCCCGGCCTCACTGTGAAAAAAATTCTCAGTCAGAATCAGAAACCCGTGGCCGTACACGCCTGCTGGCTGTCGCCAGCGTGATGCTGACCGCCATCTGGATTCCATTGAATTCCGAAGCCACGGGACGTGCACTTTTTTCTCCATGGCCGTCGTCAACAGCAACTCTCCTGCAGGAAGTTGGCTTCAGCGTTCGCGACTATGAGCTGGACAGCCATCGGGTATCGGAGCAGTTCCATGCTGAGGATTAATCGATGTTCCTCGCGGACGGCATCGGGGCACTTCCGACAGAAGTCTCCGGTCCTGTATCAACGCCACAGAAATTGCGCTGGTGTGGGAAGTATCAAGCTGAACGGCCGTGGATTTACAGTACTTGAGCTGCTGGTCACGATCACAATCGTTGCCGTCCTGCTGGCGTTGCTGCTGCCTGCCGTGCATTCTGTCCGAGAATCAGCACGGCGTATCCAATGCCAGAATAACCTGCGGCAGATCGGACTGGCTTTGCATCAACACCATGATTCCAGAGGGCACCTGCCCTCCGGTTGGACTCTTCCCGTCGGCTCCGATTTTGCTGAAGGCTGGGCACCCGCGGTGTTACCATGGCTCGAATTGCCGACAGCCGAGACCTTTGACTTGGCGTCAGGAACCTGCCGAGGAACTTTTCGCGAACTTTGTGCTGACACTTCAGCGACGTATTCTCCCGCCGTCTTCATTTGTCCCTCTGATATCGCCGTGCCGAGCTTTCAGTTGTTTGCGGATTCACGCGCCGGCACATTCAGGATGCCAGGGCACCGAGTGCTGATTGAGCTGCCTCATGCAAACTATTTGGGAGTCTTTGGGACATCGGACCCGGATGAAATCGGCGCGTTCGATGGCGGCGGCACTTTTGTAGCGGGCAGCAAACTCAGCTTTCGGGATTTGACTAATGGTTTGAGTCAGGTTGCTGTGGTGGCAGAACGGACAGCGCGCCGGCTTCCGTCGACCTGGCTGGGATTCCATGTACTTGGAGAAGATCAGGCAGGACGAGTTCTGGGGCATGCCTATGCGGGGCCGAATCGCTCAGATGCCGACGAATGTGAGTTTGACAGCCGACACTCCGGTTGTATTAACATGCTGTTTGGCGACGGACATATCCGCACCGTGGCCGACCACATCGATTCGAAGGTCTACCGCAGTATGGCAAAACGCCGAAACTAGTTCCATGTCAGCCTTGAAATGAGGGATTGCATTTCGTAGGCCGGACC
>JAGQQS010000968.1 GCA_020426105.1 Planctomycetaceae bacterium | reverse complement strand
GAGCGAATCCAGAGTCATCAATTCCAGAGTCGTTATTCATGGTCGGGTTTCCGTCGGAAGAAGACAAGACAGTTGCTGGTTTTTCGCGAGTTCTTCGCAGGTTGCGACTCGAAATGTACACGCTGGTGTCATGACCAGCCCCAGCATTTGAGAAAATCGCTGCAGCAGTTCCTCCGATGTCCCTGCCATTTGCAGAGGAACTT
The DNA here is from genome assembly GCA_020426105.1 of Planctomycetaceae bacterium. Classification (GTDB taxonomy): domain Bacteria; phylum Planctomycetota; class Planctomycetia; order Planctomycetales; family Planctomycetaceae; genus SXXK01. Next base: position 3,663 of record JAGQQS010000968.1, on the reverse strand, counting down.
TGAATACTCGAACGGCCTGATCACTTCGCGCGAACAGGAGAGTCCCATCTTCATTGAAACACAATTGACTCACGGGCGGGTCAGACGGGAATGCCTGCGAAGCAGGTTCCACGCTCCGCCAGATCCGGACGAAACCCTTGGAGGTTACGGTCGCTGACACCTCGTCTCCCACACGACTGGTCGCGACCGCCCGCAGGGGGGCATGGTGGAACATCGGAAAATCTGAGGTCTCGCCGGTCAGGATTGAGTAATATTGTGCGATTGAATCGGAGGTCCCGATCAATACTTTTTTCCCCCGCAAACAGGCGGCGATCGCCGCGATTTCGCGCCCTGGCAGGATCTCAACATCCTGGCGACGATGCGTTACGAGATCCCAAACATTGACTCGTCCTGTGCGTCCAGTCGTCACCAGTTTTTGCTTTGGGTGATAGATTGCCATATCACGTATGCCAGCGCCATGGTTAAATGTTGGCGTCATCTCAGTGCCGGTCCTGGTTGAAAAACGTCGGACGAATCCATCCTGGCAGCCTGTCAGGACTGATTCACCGTCATCTGTAAACAGGATCGCTGTCACTTCATCGGGGTGTGAGATTGGAGAAAAATGGCGGGTTCTTGTGTCGGGATTCCAGAGTTGAACTTCTTTACCTGTCCCGGTCGCGGCGAATCGACCATCCGCACTCACGGCAATCCGATCAGCGCGACCAGTATCCGGCCACGATTCCTTCCACGTGTTCGCGTAAAGTTCCCAAAGATGGACGCCGGATGCGTCCGATATAAGCAGCGCGTTCCGGCCCGGAAGACTGGCCAGGGCCGTGATTTCTCCTCCGGGAACAAATTCAAAATCGTCGCTGCCGCGGGCGATGGCCCAGCTGCGAACCTCGTCGCCCGCAATAACAAGGGAGCTTCCTCTGTCCGTAAAGGCCACACTTCGGATTTTTTCAGGATGCTGTAACTCCTGCCCGAAGGGTCTTCTGGTCTTCAAATCCCAGATACAGATTCTCGCGTCTGAATGAGTCACCAGGAGACGAAAACCATCCGGACTGAGCTGGATGTCAATTGGTGATCCGGGAAGCATCCCGACAGCTTCCACGAAATTTGCGTTGGTTCCGTCCCACGCAAGTAGAATTCGGTTCACAGCACAAGCGTAAATCTGACGGCCATCCGGAGTGAAAACGAGCTTGTGGAGAACCGGGCCGGTATCTGTTTGGCCCAGCAACGCCCCCGACGCAACGTCGAAGATGCTGAGCTGATCGTCGGAAGAAATCGCGGCAATCCGTGTTCCATCAGGGCTGAAGGTGATGCCTTCTACTGAGGAGCCCGTCGCAGAAACCTGTTCAGAACTGACAGTTCGCAATCGGTGAAGCAGAGTCCGAGACTCAACATCCCACAGTTCAACGGTCGCCCCTGAATCGCCGACGGCAAGGATTCTTCCGTAGGGACCGAACTCAAGATGACTCAGATAGCACCCATGTTTCGTTGCCTGACTGACCTCAGAAGTGCTTCGCTCACCTGGCCCAGACCCAATTGGAGCCCGTAGATTCTCAACCCTCCCAGTTTCAGAATTTCCAATGCGGATCTCGTTACGCCCGCTCGAATACAGGGCAAGCCGCGTCCCGTCGGAATTCCAAAACACCCGATCTTCCCGGAGAACGCCTTCGATAGAAGTGTCGCACAGACGCCCCGTGCTGGTATCCATCCAGCGGATCGTTCCGGGTCCCGGAGCGTTCGAAGCAGGTTCCCAGGTAAGGCATTGGCGACCCTGATTGACGATGCCGATGACGGTGCGATTCTTCAGTCGGTACGCCGACCGAAGCCGATGCACCGTTCCGCAGAGACTCGAAAGCTGCATCCGGATCGGGGGCGACAGCGGATGATCGTCAGACAGATATCTGAGAGCAGACGTCAACAGGAGCATGGCAACATCTGTTCCTCCGTTTTCGGAAGATACCATCCCCATATCAAAATACATTTTAGCGTCTCTCACCTGAGCAATTTCCCGCGCGTTGAGATTCAGGAGGTTGTGTCGTTCTGACTCCTGTCTCGCTATCGATTCACGGGTGAGAGCGTTCCGGGTCGAGAAATATCCCCACAGCGAAACAGTAGTGGTCAGAATCATCAGGAGGACAGTAGAAGCGACCAGCGACGCGATGCCCCGATTGCGGCGGCACCACCGGCCAAAGCGTTCGATCCAACTGACAGAGCGGGTGGTAATCGGAACGTCATCAAGAAAACTCCTTAAATCGTCGGCAACTCGTGCGGCGGTGTCATAGCGATGTGCTGCTGATTTCTCGAGGCACTTCAGGCAAATTGTTTCCAGGTCACGCGGCACTTTTGGATTGATCGAACGGGGGCGCGGTGGATCACTGCAAATGATTTTCGAAAGCAGGACCGCAACATCGCCGCTGAAAGGGAGCTGCCCGGTCAACAGCTCAAACAGGATCACACCGAGCGAATAGATGTCCGTCCGGCGATCAGCATAGTGCCCCTCTCCCATCGCCTGTTCCGGGGACATGTACGACGGAGTTCCGCAGACGCCACCAGCGATTGAAATTGTAACCTCGTTCCGCTCTCGCTTTGCCAGACCAAAGTCCAGAATGTGGGGCTGATCATCCGAGTCAATAATGATGTTGCCGGGTTTCAGATCGCGATGGATAATGCCCGAACTGTGGGCATGGTCAAGAGCTTCCGCGACCAGCAGACAGACCCGGACGCATCGTGATAAATCCGGACGATGGTTTAGATACCACTCTTTAAGGCTGGATCCCTCGACGAGGTTGCTGACCAGAAAGGGAATTCCCTCGTGGAGCCCGACTTCGTGGATCGCAACAATTCCGCGGTGATTCAATCGTCCCGCTGCTCGACCTTCGCGCAGAAACGCTTCTCTCTCAGCAATCGTCGTCAGACTGCGCTGAGGAATCTTAATGGCAACCAGCCGATCCAGTTCAGGATCAAGGGCCTTCCAGACATCGCCGAAACCACCCGAACCGATTCGCTCGATTAGCGTGAATCGAGAAAAGGAAACTGGTTTGCACGACAATTCGCCCCCACGCTCCGTGATTGGTGACACTGAAACCTGACCACCAGGGGCCCCCAACGACTCCGCGAAAAACTTGCTCTCGGGATATGAATCACGCGCATGAAACGACTTCATGGAAATCAACGACTCCTGATTCGGTTCGGGGTGATTTTTCCTCGTCGGGCTCCCAGTCTCAGCGATGCATTCTTCTGTAGTTGCTCAGGGTAATTCTGCCACGGGGAATCCAGCATCCCCCTCTAGTCTCTGCAATTAGAGCGACAATCTAAACAAAAATCCACCATAAGATTGATTTCAATTTTCCCACAACGCATCAATCTACTCTGTTTGCTTAGTTCTGTCCGCACAAATGAAACGTACTCAAAGTGTCAGAAACGGGTGTTTATACCGCTGTACCCAGGACATCGCGTGCATCTCAAACAGCGCCAAAGGCTTCACGCATTCAAGATAATATCGATACCGCCACCACCAAAAATGGTATCCAGGCCTCCGATGCCATCAAGCGTGTTGTCGTTGGCATCGCCCATGATGAAGTCGTCGAAGTTTGAGCCAATGACATTCTCAATCGAGTCCAGCGTGTCGTTGCCTGCGCCACCAGATGCTGTTTTAGTCGCGAGATTCACGTTCAC
>JAGQQS010000060.1 GCA_020426105.1 Planctomycetaceae bacterium | reverse complement strand
ATTCGGCGACGTGCTCCCGGGCGTATTTGTAAATCTCTTTCGCCAGAATCAGACCTTCACCACCGGCCTCGGCCAGCCCGATCAGCTCTTCCAGCCATGTTGTCCCCGCCGTTTTGATGTGCAGGCCCGCCCCGGTTCTCGCCAACGCCTGACGGATGATCGGATACAGACTGAACTTGTCGCTGCCACTGTGAACGCTGAGTTTCAAATTTGCCGGCAAACGATACTGTCGCACAGCAAACGCAATCACGGCCAGGTCATCGCTGAATTCGCGTGCGAACTGAGTCAGATCGCCAACGTAGTCAACTCCCTTGTTAAAACGCCCCGTAAACTTCGGGGCGATCGTTTGCAGGCGGACTTTTTCGTCCGCGAGCATGGCCAGTATGATGAGTAGTTCAGGCGGCGACTGCGGCTGATCCGTTTCATCCATCGATACTTCCGCGATGAAGTTCCCTTCACCTTTAGCAGCCGCGATGTGGCGATAAATTTTGCCCGCCTCCTGCACGGCCAGCAGATATTTGGAAACGACTCGTTCCACGTCACCGCGTGTCGTCTCAAACGGTTCAGTTAAGCCGGGAAGTCGGAGTGCCCCGGAAAGTTCAGGATGTCGAGCGACGAAGGCAGCAGTCTCCGCGTCTGAGGCCTGCTGACCTATAGAATCGGCCACATCAATCGTGAAAAAGTCCGAACATGGCACGAAGCGATCAACGGTATCCAGTCGGATGTGATCAGCATCAACATGCCAGCGTTCGGTCCACTGCAGGTCGTTGACCGCAGTTTGTGCCGCGTCGAACACGCTTTGAGGCTCAGAACCCACGAACGTGTGCTCTCGATTGGATTTATTCCAGACAGGAACCACCTGAACACCCTGTTCCGCGAGCATGCTGAATGCCGCCAGTTGTGCACGGGCCTGGTGGCCGAACCGGTCACCGACACCAAATGAAAGACGTTCCAATTCAAGCATCAAATGCGCACTTCACTGAAATTTTATTTTTCAAAACTCGGAGATCGCAGAAATTCATAGACTCAGGCCAAATCATCAGCCCCGCACCGAAACATTCGACATATTGATGTCGTCATTCAGGCAGTTGTGTGCAGCGACAGCGAAACACACGAATTTCTCTGGCCTTTCGGTCACGACCAAAATCTTCGCCATACATCAACCAGGATCAAAGTTGATCCTGAAAACACGCGTGGAATTGTAGCCTCGCCAGTGATTCTCGCAAAGGACACCGAAATTGGTCTTTCAGACGCCATTCCGATTGGCCGATCGTGGCAATGGAGCCGTCCTTAGCGCATACCCTGCGATTCAGCTGCTGTCGCTGTGAATCGTGATGCTGAATCCAGAATTTGTCAGCTGACCGCTTCTGGTTTGCCCGCTTTGGTGGGATCCGGAGAAAACTCCATCCAGCCTTGAATTCGCATGGCGATGGCAGGAGCAATATCCTCAAGACTCAGCACAGAGCTGGCGAGACCGGCATCCACGATGGCCCCCGGCATGCCCCAGGCCGCGGACGACGCTTCGTCCTGCACAAGGATTTCAGCGCCGGATTGCCGGATCGCTCGGCAGCCTGCGGTTCCGTCATCACCGAGTCCGGTCAGTACGACAGCCAGACAATTGCTTCCGCAAACCTCAGCCACTGATTGAAACAAGGCATCGATCGCAGGTCGGTTTGAATTGATCGCCGGAGCCTGGTTTGTTCGGAGCACAATTTCAGCACCGTTTCTTTCGACGATCATGTGAGCATCACCGGGGGCGATCCAGACCTCACCTGCCTTGACGATGGCCCCATCGTATCCTTCGCGTACGGTTAACGCAGTCAGCTGATCCAGTCGTTCCGCAAGCAGTTTTGTAAAAATTGGTGGCAAATGCTGCACGATCAGGATCGGTGCACCAATGTTCCGAGGAAGTTCACCGATGACTTTTGCGAGGGCATTGGGACCGCCGGTCGCGGCTCCCATAACAATCACCGGGCGCTGCGGCTGTGAATTCCTGCGTGGAAAAGGCAACGTTCGGGAGAACAGCTTCGGGTAGACCGTTGGCGCGATGACCGTCATGTCCTCGTCGTCGGAACTGGTAATTTCGATGCCTGGAGAATTCTGCGTCGCTCGACATTCTGCCTGACGGCCCATCAGCGCGTGCATCCGGGCAATAAGTTCCGTTTGGAGCCAGGCGAGTACCCGGTCCACATGTCCTGCCGCTGGTGGCTTTGCGACCCATTCATTGGCGCCCGCAGCGATTGCCGCATCCCTGGACGAAATGAGCTCTGAGCGAATTGGTCCGAACAGAATGACGGGCACTTTCGCGTCGAGGGCACGAATTGCCTCTAAGGCTTGAAGGCCGCTGACGCCGGGCATTTCTGAATCGAGCAGCACCAGGTCCGGTGACTGCGTTTTGAAACATTCAATGGCTTCCGCGCCATTCTTTGCGATTGCTGCGATTTCCATACCGGACTGCTGATTGATCGCCTGCAGAATCAGACGCCTCATGATGGCAGAATCGTCAGCGATGAGAATTCGAATAATCGTTGTCACAAGCCGGTCCTTTGTACGTTTCAGAACAAGAATATTGTCGCCAACACACTGCAGACGTTCAGAAAGCGATCATTTGATCCGCGTCGTGTCTGGCCAGATCGGCAATCTCACTGATCAACTCGCTGAGTCGACCACCGACATTTACCAAGCCGGTTCCCTCAAGCACAAACACGGCATCGTTGGTCGTCAGGTCATAGTTCTCACAGCCGTCAAATCTTTGAATGTGGTTGGCGATGTGGTCACTCAGCGCCGTCAGTGCCACCAATCTGCGATGCTTCATCGCATTCGATGGGGTATGATGATTGCGTACGACTTCCACAAATTCTGAGGGGAGACCGCTGATTTCGGCAAACCACGCACCCGCCTCACAATGGTTCGTTCCCAGGACCCATGATTCGTTGGCGAGAGTTCTGGTATTCTCATCAAAATCCAGTGCATCTGCCTCGGAGAATTGATGCGGCAGGCAAACCGCGAGCAGAGCTCGTCCAAAGTCATGAATCAGACCAGCGGCAAATTCTTCTCCCTGAAATCCTGTCCCGATAATTCGGTTGACATGCATGGCGGTGATTCCGGTCAGAAACGCATGTCGCGAAAGTACGTCCCGAATCCATTCTTCTTCGATTGACATATTCCGCATCATCGAAGTCAGGCTTGTACTCAGGATGAGATTACGACACTGCCTGAACCCGAGTCGCACCACTGACTTTTGCAGACTCAGAATTTTGCCGCCTCCGGTGGAGAATAACGGTGAGTTGGACATCCCGAGGATATCCGTCGCCAGTTTGGAATCCCGTTCAATCACTCCGACAAAATCCGTGATCGAACAATCCGGATCCTTCGCGATATCGAGGGCCTGAATTGCGACGGCTGGCAGCATCTGCAGTTTCTGAGCCTGCCGTGAAAATTCGGCGCGCAAATTTCGACTGAGTTCTCCGACCGTGGACGCTGCTGCGTTTGCTTCTGACATAATATGCTTCTCTGTTGGTGAATTTGAATGGTTGTCGGGGTCAAGTCCCGCGACAGAAAACCAGCGACAAGGGAATGCGGTATGAAACGACGACGAATGGCACGGTCACCTGTTTACGGAGGTCAGACTGCTGACAGGTCGCATTTTCTTCGGCGGCCCTTTTTTGCCGCTGATCAACTTTGTCTGCTGGCTAAGTTCTTCCAGCATTCTCAGTGCCGTCACGTCGGCTTCGTCCCGGACGCCATTTCCAGCACCAAGTTCCTGAAGTTCGTCGGCCATTTTTGACATTTTGCCGGCAGCCTGCTGACAATTGGTGGCTCCCTGAGACGTGCTTTCTGCAGCCTGAGCGACGGATGTAATGTTCTGAGCGATTTCCGCCGTTCCCTTTGCCGCTTGGAAATATTGCGACTCATCTCATTGGCCGTCGCTGTCTGCTCTTCAACCGCACTGGCAATCGTATTGGAGATATCATTGACCTGAGTTGTGATGTCCGAAGCGTACTCGACCACCTTAAATATTTTGCCGGAAAGGTCAGTGATCGGGTTATACGAGGCCTGAATCCAGATTTCCTTTCCTCCATTTCCAATCCGTCTGAACTCGCTGATCACACTCTCTCCACGATTCAGTTTCGCCCA
>JAGQQS010000967.1 GCA_020426105.1 Planctomycetaceae bacterium | reverse complement strand
TGCGCGGCAGCCAGAAGTTCTGCGTCCGATTTTTCGCCTCGACGTCCGGGGCCAGCAACGGGTGCGTCGGGTGGTCCATCTGCCGTTGATGTCAGCGTATCCGGTGCCGCCGTCGACACAGCGCCGGTGGTTCGCTCGGCAAGGATTCTGAGTCGTGCGGTGTCTTTTTTTCCATTTTCGTACCAGTCCGGATGAATTCCATCGTCATTCAAAAACGCTGGCGAATCCGGCAATTCATCGGCATTCAGGATCACGACAACACGTTGTTGTTCGCTGAATGTGAGCATCATCTGGACGACGCCCAGCCCCAGCATCGGATACAGGAACAGGGGCAGGATCGTGATCATGAACAGAGTGCGCCGGTCTCGCAGCTGGTCACGCACTTCACGCATGAAGATGAGTTTGATGTTTTTCCAGCTCACAGTGGCACCTCTGCGCCTGCGTTCCGGCGTTCTTCCGCAACTTCGTCTTCGCGGCGCTGAACCAGATCGAAGAACAATTCTTCCACATCCGGCTGCTGATAACGATCCGCGAGTTCAGGCAGGGTGCCTTCCGCCAGAATTTTGCCACAATGGATCACGGCAATTCGATCACACAGTTTTTCGACTTCACGCATGATGTGAGTCGAAAAAATAATGCATTTGCCCTGATCCCGCAGCGCGGCGACCGCTTTCAGGACCGCTCTGGCCACAAGGACATCGAGACCAGAGGTGGGTTCGTCAAAGATGATGACAGGCGGATCGTGCACAATCGTTCGTGCGATCGATACTTTTTGTTTCATACCAGTGGACATTTTCCCGCCAAGTCGATCACGAATCTCGTGCATCTGCAGGACATCAAAGATTTCATCGATTCGTAGTTGCAGCTTGTCTTCCGGAATCCCATACAATCGCCCGTAATATTCGACCATTTCTCGCGCTGTCATACGGTCGTAAATGCCTGTATTGCACGACATGAATCCAATCCGACCGCGAACGCCTTCCGGATCCTGCACGACGTTAATGCCATCCACTTCTGCCAGGCCGGAGGTAGGTCGCAGGACGGTGCTGAGGATTCTCAGGCATGTGGTTTTTCCCGCACCGTTTGGCCCCAGGAGACCATAGATCTCACCGGGTCTCACTTCAAACGACACGTTGTCCAGCGCACGAAAAACTCCATTGCGCTGGTCGGCGAATTCTTTACAGAGTCCCTGAACTCGAATCATGAATTCTGCCGTCGTCGTTGAATGCGGGTATGTTCAGTAATCATCAGGAAGAAACATCCCTGAGATTCAGGAGTCTCGGTCGATTGGGCGTTGTTTACAAATTCGTGGAGAAGCGGTCCTGGCGATTCAATCAAGTGCGGATGAGACAAGGACACGGGACCTGCAGTTAAGAAAATGCGACGACCGTTTCACCGATACCACAGCCTACCACATTTGCCGAGCTGCGGACGCTGTCGTCGGCGAGGTGCGAAATGTTTCCGACAGCAGAATCGGCAGGACCCGAGCGATCTGCTGTGGACGGTATGCATCCCTGGGATCGCTGCAATCGTAATGCAGGGACTAATCTGCAGACTCAGGACTTTTCGGTGTTTCCTGTTGGACGATCGGCCTTCGAATTGCGACAATACGGCGATGCTGTCCGTTAATTTCGGATCGCATTCTGAACTCGGTCTGACTGAATATTTTCGCCCATTATCGTGGTTCCATACGAGTCAACCAAATGTCCAGGCGCCGTAGTTTTTTGAAATCGACTCTGGGAACGGCAGCGTTCGCGTCGCTGCTGCAGCGGGATGGTTTTGCTTCCACAGGGACAACGCATTTCGCTCCCACAGCAAAACGAGTGGTTTATTTGTTTCAGTCCGGCGGACCTTCACAGCTGGAATTGTTCGATGAAAAGCCGGCACTGCGACGCCTGCACGGGACCGAGCTGCCTGATTCAATTCGCCAGGGGCAGCGACTTACGGGTATGACTTCCGGTCAGGCAAGTTTCCCGGTCATTGCACCGAAATTCGGCTTCCATTCCTGTGGCCAGTCGGGTACTCGCTTCAGCAATCTGCTGCCACACACAGGAACTGTGGCAGACGACATCTGCATTGTGAAGTCGATGTTCACAGAGGCCATCAATCACGATCCTGCCATTACATTCATCCAAACCGGATCGCAGCAGCCGGGGCGGCCTTCGCTGGGAGCATGGGCCAGTTACGGTCTTGGCAGCGAAGCCGAAGACCTGCCAGCGTTTCTGGTGTTGATTTCCCACGGAAGCGGCAAGGATTCTAACCAGGGACTATTAGAACGCCTGTGGGGCAGCGGTTTTCTGCCTTCCAGTCATCAGGGAGTGAAGCTGCGAAGTCAGGGAGATCCGGTGCTTTATCTGTCCGATCCTAAAGGAATCGATCGCGGGCTGCGACGTCAAATGCTGGACAGCATTGCCAGTCTCAACCGTGAGCAGTTCGAAAAATCGGGTGACCCGGAAATTGCGACCCGCATTGCTCAGTACGAAATGGCGTTCCGCATGCAGTCATCCGTCCCGGAACTCACGGACGTGTCGCAGGAAACGGATGCAACTTTCAGAATGTACGGCGACGACGCGCGCAAACCCGGTACGTTTGCCGCCAATTGTCTGCTCACCCGGCGTCTGTTCGAAAAGGGTGTTCGCTTCGTGCAGTTGTACCATCGCGGCTGGGACAATCACGGCGGTCTGCCGACGAATATTCCGAAGCAATGCATGGATATTGATCAGGCTCAGGCGGCTCTGATCACGGATCTGAAACAACGTGGCATGCTGGAAGACACACTGATCATCTGGGGCGGCGAATTCGGCCGTACCGTTTATGGACAGGGGGGATTAGTGGATGACTATGGACGCGATCATCACGGGCGTTGTTTCTCCATGTGGCTTGCGGGTGGCGGGATCAGGTCTGGCATGACCATTGGTCAGACGGATGACTACGGCTACAACATCGTGCAGGATCCGGTGCATGTTCATGATCTGAATGCAACGATCCTGCATTGCATGGGCTTCGATCACGAACGCCTGACGTACCGCTACCAGGGCCGCGACTTCCGGCTGACGGATATCCATGGCAAGGTTGTGGATGCGATACTTGCGTAAGCTGCGGGTGCTGGGATGTGGCTGTTTCAGAGGTATAACGTGCCCCTTTCACCGGGCGTCGGACGATTAGGAGTGGCGATAGAGAACCCGCGTTGGAAACACGGTCGGTGCGACTATTCGCGTTCATTCGCGTCGGTTCGCGGTTCAGAACAAAAATCAGGAACCGCGAATGGACGCGAATTCACGCGAATGGAACACAAACAACGGAGAACCCGTTGGCT
>JAGQQS010000966.1:6325-9105 GCA_020426105.1 Planctomycetaceae bacterium | reverse complement strand
GCCAGGAAGCCCACTCTTCCCAGTTCGCTGCCCGGGCCTGATCGCCTGCAGGAATTGATTGGGGTCAAGTCCGCATTGTTGGACAGTGGAGCAGCTTTCATAGACGTACAGCCCAAGAAAACCCGATTTGACTCGATTCCTGTGGTTGCGGGCTGCGCCGCACAATCAGCAGTCGAGATTACGGAGTCTCTCCTGCAACAATTTGAAGGAACAGGTATCTTCAACACGATCCCGCCATTTCCATCATCGCCGGAAAGGTGCCGGAAACAGAGCAATCCGGCTGCTTCACCTCCAGCCCCAGCCACTTGCCAAGCAGATAGGTACGACTGAATAGCTTCGCAATTTGGCGACGCAATTTTCCTATTTTTGTGAGCATATGTACTCCGCGACTGACAGATGCTGAGCTGGCATGCATCAACCGGGCAAGTTGCATGCCGCACAAAACAGGCCCAAACCTTTTAACGCCGGCTGCAATTTCCCTGCCCACAGGAATCAAGCCTGCGGATCGCAAACACCCACGTTTCACGGAGCTCCGTGCGGGCTGGATTCACGGACTCACATCAATGGTCGATGATCGTCCGCATCGACCGAAAATGTTTCGCGCGCCGTGTCTGCTGAGCGGGAGATTGCGATAACAGTCCCGCGAATCAATAGTTGTTACTGGATTCCAGGATCACAGGATACTTTGGTACGCCATCTGCATGACGGCATTGCCATCCCTGACAAGGGGTGATGAAATCTACAAATCACAGCGGCCACAGAGTTGCAAAAGCAGTGAGCCCTGTCGCCGCGTGGGCCGCAGCAGCGATTATCGCAGCGGCTCTGAACGTTGCTCGATGAAAGGCATGCGGTGTTTGATTCGTTAGTGTCCAGCTTGTGCTACACACATCACTTAGGCCGCATGGCGGCCATTTATAAATCGCACAACGACGCTCTCAAATCGGACACCGCATGCTTTTCACCTTGCCGCGGCACAAATTATTTCGGCAGCGGGTCGGCGGAATCGCCCCCATGCGGCATCCGCAAACTTCACAAAAATAACGAGCAATGGAATTCACGGTTTGTCGCGTCAACTTAATGGATCGTGCATCGCTCATCACATTTGCGACAGTAGTGCTGTTTCTTCTGCCATCCGGATGCCAGTCTCAGGCGCCGGCATCTCCAAAGCCATCGACGGCTGTGATTCCAGTCGAAGTGCAACCTGCAACGTCGCGCATTGTTGTGGACTACCGCGAGTATACCGGGCGTACCGCAGCAGTGAATGCTGTTGAGATTCGGGCCAGAGTCAGCGGATACCTGATCCAAAGTCCTCGATCCGGAAGAAGCGCCGCCTCAGGTTCTGTCGACGCTGATCACAATGTTCTCCACGCGGTTCAGGTGGATGAAGGTGAAGCTGTGAAGACAGGTGACCTGCTGGCTGTGATCGATCCGCGACCGTATGAACTTGCACTGCGACAATCGCAGGGTTCACTCGATGCAGCGGACGCTCGACTGAGACAGGCACAACAGGATTTATCGCGTTCAGATTCGCTGCTCGACAAAAAAGCCATCAGTCAAGGTGAATACGACAAGGCGGTCGCGGCTGTTGCTGAGCTTCAGGGACAGATTGAGAACCTGAAAGCGACCGTGGCCAGGAATAAGCTGGACCTGGAATTCACACAGGTCCGATCGCCAATCGATGGTCTGTTAGGTCGGTCGCTGGTGACCAATGGGAATCTGGTAAATGCCGATTCCACGATTCTAACGACCGTTGTTTCAATTGATCCAATTTATGTGGACTTCAACGTTGATGAGCAATCAGTCCTTGATTATCGATCAAGGATGCTAGAAGGGAAAGTAAAGAGTGCTCGTGATACGCAGATTGCGATTCGACTTGGGCTGGCCAACGAAGCCGGATATCCGCATGAGGGGACGATTGATTTTGTCAACAATCGTACAGATCCAGATACCGGCAATACGCGAATTCGCGGGATGTTCCGGAACCCGTCGGGAATACTTTCTCCCGGACTGTTCGCCCGCATTCAGGTGCCATTCACTGCGGAATATCAGGCCACGCTGATCCCGACCACAGCGATCGGTATGGATCAGCAGGGGCGTTACGTGATGGTTGTGGGGGACGGCAACAAAGTGGCCCGAAGGAGCATTACACCGGGCGAACTGAAAGGCAACATGACCGTCATTCGCAAGGGGCTTCAACCTGGTGAAAATGTTGTCACGTCAGGATTGCAGAAGATCCGTCCTGGCAGCGAGGTGCGCATCGAGACAGCCACCGAAGAACTCGGCGGACCGCAAAAGTCGGCAGAGACTGGAGATTCGAAGTGATCTCCGACTTTTTTATCAATCGTCCGGTTGCCGCCAATGTCATTGCATTTCTGACGGTCATTCTGGGAGTTGTCGGACTCTGGAATCTTCCGGTCGAGCGATATCCCAACATCACTCCGCCGACAATTCAGGTGACGGCCAGTTACCCCGGAGCAAGTGCACAGGTAATGAGCGACACTGTTGCCGCACCGCTGGAGCAACAGATTAACGGCGTCGAAGACATGTTGTACATGACATCCACGTCGTCCTCCAACGGAAGTTACTCTCTGACCGTAACCTTCGAAGTCGGCACGGATCTGGAGGCGGCTCAGGTTCTGGTGCAGAACCGCGTTGCTCTGGCGGAGCCTTTTCTGCCGTCGGACGTACGTCAACAGGGGATCTCCGTCAAAAAGCAGTCGACCAATATTCTGCTGGTCATCTCTTTGACATCCCCGGACGACACCTTCGATGGGTTATAC
>JAGQQS010000966.1:0-6233 GCA_020426105.1 Planctomycetaceae bacterium | reverse complement strand
GGCCTACAGCATGCGGATCTGGGTCGATCCCACGAAGCTCGATGCGCGAGGTCTCACATTTACGGATTTACTGGAACAGCTCCGCCAGCAAAACGTGCAGGTCGCTGCTGGCCAGATCGCGCAGCCGCCTGTTGAGGATTCTCAGGCATTCCAATACACAATGACGGCCCTGGGGCGGCTGTCGGATCCAGCACAGTTCGAGGAGATCATTGTCAAAGTCGGCAGCGATGGCGGCCTGACATATCTTCGCGACGTAGCACGCGTCGAATTGGGTGCGCAAAGCTACGACACGTTCGCTCAGAAAGGCGGGGAGAATTCCGCTAGTATTCTGATTTACCAGTTACCGGGAGCCAATGCGCTGAACGTGGCGGAAGGTGTCAAGCAGGCAATTGCCGTGCTTTCACAGTCGTTCCCCAAAGGCTTGAAATACGACGTTCCGTTCGACACGACGATCTTTGTTTCTTCGGCGATCCATGAGGTTTACAAGACCTTGTTCGAAGCAGGAGTCCTGGTGCTGATCGTGATCCTGGTGTTTCTGCAGAACTGGCGAGCTGTGTTGATTCCGGCGACAACGGTGCCAGTGACTATCATCGGCGCGTTTGCAATCATGCCGTTGCTGGGTTTTTCTGTCAATCTGCTGACGCTTTTCGGTCTGGTTTTGGCGATTGGCATTGTCGTCGATGATGCGATTGTAATTGTCGAAAATGCATCGCATCACATCGAACGCGGGGCAAGTCCTAAGGATGCAACCATCCGTGCCATGAGCGAAGTGACCGGACCGGTCATCGGAATCACGGCGGTGCTTATGGCGGTATTTATTCCGACCGCATTCCTCGCAGGGACGACAGGCCAGCTCTATCGACAGTTCGCATTGACGATTGCCGCAACCGCATTTCTGAGCGCCGTCAATGCATTGACGCTGAAACCGGCACAGTGCGCTCTGTGGCTGAAACCGATGAAGCAAGGTCAACAGAAATTTATCCTGGCGCGATGGTTCAACGCGGTGTTTGCCAGAGTTGAATCCGCATATATGGTCACTGTCGGCAAACTGCTCGATCTGTGGCCACTCGTGATGCTGGTGTTTTTCGGCACGGTTGTGGGAACGGCGTGGTGGTATCGACAGGTGCCCACCGGGTTCCTGCCGACGGAAGATCAGGGCTATCTGATTACCGCCATTCAATTGCCCGATGCCGCTTCGCAGCATCGTACTCAGGAAGTGATCGCGGAAATCAATACGATTCTGGCGCATCAACCGGGGGTGAAAACCTGGTTTACGCTGGGTGGATTGTCGTTGCTGGAAGGCAGTCAGTCTTCCAACGCTGCGACAATCTTTATTGGCCTGAAAGACTGGGAAGAACGCACGACGCCGGAGTTGCAGCAAGGCCCTTTGATCACACAAATCTCTGCGAAACTGGCTTCGATTAAAGAAGCCTTCATTCTGGTAATTCCGCCTCCGGCGATTCAGGGCCTCGGAACCAGCGGTGGCTTTGAAATGCAGGTCGAAGATCGTGGGGGTGTCGGATTAGTGCAATTGCAGGCGGCGATCGACAGCCTGGTGGCCCGTGCCGCGGATCACCCAAATCTGCAGCGTGTCAGTTCAACGTTTCGAGCCGGCGTGCCACAGCTTTTTGCCGATGTGGATCGAGCAAAAGTTCTGAGCACTCATGTGCCGCTGGGTGAAGTCTTTTCGACGCTGCAGGCAGCACTTGGATCAACATATGTCAACGATTTCAATAAGTTTGGTCGTACCTATCGCGTCACGTTGCAGGCGGATTCGGCATTCCGCGATAACATTGATGATGTGCGGCGACTGAATGTTCGCAATGGCAACGGGGAAATGGTTTCGCTGGGAAGCTTGATGACGATTGAGGAGGTCTTTGGCCCGCAGATCATCCGACGATTTAATTTGTATCCGGCAGCGAATGTCACAGGTTCTGCGGCGCCAGGAGCGAGTTCCGGTGAGGCCCTGCAAACCATGGCGAGGCTGGCAGAACAACTCTTTCCGGAGACAATCGGCTTCGACTGGAGCGGCGTGTCGTTGCAGGAGAGTCAGGCAAAGGGTGAGGAAATCTATATCTTTGGATTGGCAGTGTTAATTGTTTATCTGGTGCTGGCGTTTTTGTACGAAAGCTGGGTGCTGCCGTTTGCCGTCATTCTGGTAGTACCTTTGGGATTGCTGGGAACGGTCGCGGCAATTTCATTGATGGGTATGGACAACAATACGTACGTTCAAATCGGAGTCGTGTTGATCATCGCCCTGGCCAGCAAGAACGCAATCCTGATCGTCGAGTTTGCACACGACCTGCGAAAACAGGGCAAATCGATTCGTGACGCAGCGATCGAAGCCTCAAAAATGCGATTCCGTCCAATTCTGATGACGTCCTTTGCGTTTATTCTGGGCGTATTACCGCTCGTTTTTGCCAGGGGAGCTGCTGCAGCCAGCCGACGGTCCCTGGGAACGGCAGTCTGCGGTGGCATGATTACCTCCACCGTTCTGGCCGTGTTCTTCACGCCGGTCTTCTACATGGTATTTCAATCGATCAGCGAAAAAATACGCCATCGAACGGCTGACGACGTACCTCAATAGGCACGCAGCTTTTCCTCAATCGGGCCACGAACACGCCCGACACAGAACTGTCGGCATGTAAATTGCTTGTCATGATCCTGCCCCGCAACGCGAATACGTTCGGACAGATCATCAGAAATCCAACTAAAAAGGCGACGGCCATGCAATTGCTCACTGCCCAGTGTCCCTATTGTGGGCGAGACGTGGAAACAACAATTGAACACATCGCCGGGCCGATTGTCTGTCCCAATTGTGAAAAGCCCTTTGAAATGGAAATGCCGACCACCAAAGTGACGTCAGTTCGCGAGGTGGACGATGGAAATAATTCACAGAAGCTGGCTACGGAGCCCGCCGAACGCGTTTTGTTTAAGGTTCATCCCGTTCTGTTCCGCGCACATCTTGTTGGTACACTGTTTGTTTTGGTTGTTAGTCTCGCCTCGATTTATGGTTTATGGCAGTCCTTCGCGACCAGCGACCCCCGCCCGGCATCCTACTTTTCAGGATTCCATGACACCTGGCTCTTTTGACTGGTTATTGTGGCTTTCCGTCGCGGCGTTGCTGGTGAACGCGTTGCTGATACTTGTCTGGTTTGTCCAGAGCGTTTCAACAACTCTTACGTTGACGGATAGTCGTACGATCCTGCGCAATGGGCTGATTAGTCGGGAGTCGTCCGAAGTTCAGCACGACGATGTCCGCAATATTCAGGTCAATCAAACTTTTTTTCAACGAATGCTGCGAATCGGAGATATCGGAATTTCCAGTTCAGGACAGGATGACCTCGAAATCCAGATCAACGGGATTCCGAATCCAGGCCGAATTGTCAAAACGATTCGCGAAAATCAGCGTTAGTTAGACTCCACAGGCCGCCTCCGCGGCGTCCGGATGAAGGCTCGCCGGCCGGGCTGATTGTTTTCTGACCAACACAGGCTGTTTGTTGCGTTGTTTGCTCTGCATTGGTTGAACATGAATTCTGCATTTCCCGACACACCGTAAATTTCGTTTCCGGATTGGATCTGCAATTCTGCGACGCAGCCAACGGCATTCATGGGCCGGGTAATCGAAAACGCAAAATTGACAATGCGTCACCCGACTCGCTGGCTTCAGGATTGGCAGGCTCGGTTTGGTTTTGAGATGTTAAAAATTCAAACCCGGCGGAGGTCAACAGCGGTCCGAGATCAATCGTTGTTGTGATTTCAGCGGGCCTCCCGATTGCCGCGAGAGAATGGATGTGGCGCAGAAGAGATCCAAGATACTCCAGCTGACCATTAATTGTGGTGACCATCACCGGCCCTTGCAGAATCACTACGACAGGCGGCCCAAACAAAACATCGCTGGTTTCAGGGATCGTGCCTGCAAGATGCTCAAGGGCCGCCAATGCGGATGCGGGGCTGCGGAAGACCAGCAGCCCACCATCATCAACAAGTCTGACGAACGCTCCTTCTGACCGAATTGCGAGCTCAACCAGGTGCTCGAGGTGTTGTTTCCTGAGTTCACACGAAGCCAATTCTCCGACACCCTGCACCAGCTTATTGGTGTCACGATTCGTCACGAGAATAAAGGTGAGATTCTGAACGCTTGCCAGTTGCTGTGCAGTCGGTATCTGATTCGCAAAATGCCGGCGGAAGAAAGGCAATCCAGCGGCCTGCAGGGCGGTTACTGCGTTATCTGGGATTGAACTGCGTTCAATACGAAAAAGAATTTCATGGTCACTGTGATTGGATACAGTAATCAATTGCCTCAAAACCGTCATTTCCGCAGGTGCTTTGCGATTCCATCCGGCGGACAGATCGACGACCAGTCGATCGATTTCAGACGCAGCATCGATATTGACCGGGATAAAAAACGGCAACTGTGGACCGCGCAGCACATAGTGTCCTTCGGGCAGTTCGAGACCGAGATCAACGGTTTCGCCGGCAGACAAGCGAGTCTGAGCAGCAACGTGCGGTGAATGCGCGGGACCACCAACGCAGTATTGACCGGTTTCAGGTTTTCTGATCTTTGAGTTCACGCGAACAATAAGTTCCACGTTCGACGCGAAATTCACTTCAAAGTCAAAATCACAGGCTTCACAGTGCGTGTGTTTTTTGATGTTAACAATCGAATCCTCGGAAGTTGTCGCGATACGGCAGGACGGACAAATCACATCCCAACACAAATCGAACAGTCCTTCGTTAGCGCCGTGCAGGCAAACGTCAATAACGACATCCGCCGGCAGTTGCAAACTCTTCGCAAGGACACGCGGCCGAATGTGGCTGAGGTCCTGTGCAGAGGCAGATCGAACATAGTCTGTAATTTTGAGAATTGCCGCACGATTCAGATTTTTTCCGACCAACCGATCCGTAATCATATCCAGCCGTTTAGCTGCACGTGACGAGAGCGCTCCCGGTTCCTCAAATGCATCGACATTCGTTTCCAGGGCCTCGGGACCCGCGAGAACACCGTCAATGCGGCGGTAGACTTTGTCCAGCGATCGCTTGGTCCGTGCGTGCCACTGCAGGTTCACGAATGCCAGGCCCAGAACGCTTCGGCAGTTGAACCTGAATGAATGGGTCAGCGTAGTTCCGCCATCGGCGCGGCGAGTGAGTTCTACCACACTTGTCATCCAGCAGATCGGGCCGCGTTCGAATTCGCGAAGCACGCTCATTCTCCGGGCTTCGATCCATTCAAACATGTGTTCCAGCCACTGCATCCGAATGCCGCCAATTTTCGCTTCAGCAATTCTCTGCCGCTGGCCTGCGGCATTCGTGCGAATTGAGAACACGACGGAAGGCAGATTGATGGCCCGGTTCAATCGTTCAGTATTCGAAACAAAGGGCCAAATCTTTTCCGGTGAACTCTTCATTTCCCAGGTGAAACTGAACGTCCCGATACGCCCCGAAGAGTTCACCGGCAACAACGGATGAGAATTGACGCTGGTGGCGACACCGCGCTGCAGGCGATAAAGGTCCTCAAGCAATTCTTCCGCTGTCCGGTAACGCAGATCTGTGCGCTTCTGCAGCAACTTAATGATCACCTCCCGGAACGCGTCGCTGATGTGCCTGTTTAATAATTGCGGGTTTGGTGCCGGCGAATGTCGATGTGCGTCGGCAAGAGCGAGGAACGTATCGGCGCGGTAAGGAGGGTGGCCGGTCAGCGCGTGAAATAGAGTCGCACCGAGCGAGTAAATGTCCGATTGAACGGTTACCTCCGAACTGCCATTGAAATGTTCGGGAGACATGTACAGCGGCGTCCCCAGCATTGATTGAGCCGATGTGATCGCGGTTGTATCCGGAGCTTCCTCCATGCGCGCGATTCCAAGATCGCTGAGCTTGGCAAACACGCGCCCGGTCTGGTGCAATGCCGCCCCAACCAGAAGTATGTTCTCCGGCTTGACATCCCGGTGCACAATTCCGTGGCGGTGAAGCTCATGTAGTGCCATCGTAATGCAGATACCGATCTGAATCGCTTCGGATTCAGAAACGTGGCCGGCCAATGTGATTTGATCCGCCAGCGACTGACCTTCGATCAGCTCCTGCACCAGGAAAAGATATCCATCCGTGTCGAGGATCTCAAAAAGTCTTGTTACATACGGTGAATCAATTTCAGCCAGCATCTTCGCTTCGCGTTCGAAACGTCTGCGAATATTTGGCTGATGCACAAGTTCTGCATGCAGAACTTTGACAGCGAC
>JAGQQS010000965.1 GCA_020426105.1 Planctomycetaceae bacterium | reverse complement strand
GATCAATGCTTTGGAAATTGGACAGCCAGGCCCGCACTTCGTCAACGTCCTTTGGCTGATCGATCACAAATTTCAAAATACACTCGTAACGTGACAACAATCCGCGAATCACATCCGGGCGAAACCGTGCTCTGTCGTGGCGAGCGCGCCAGACTGAGTCGTCAGGCACTGAATTGCTTAGCTTCGGGCTGATCGCCATAAGATCACATACCACCGGCTGATCAATTGTTCCGGCTGTTTCAATCGTAATCCTTTTTCCCAGCTCACGGCACCGCTCCGCCAGCGGCACAAGATCGGGCAGCAGCATTGGTTCACCGCCGGTCAGCACAACGTCCGGTGCAGAACATTCCGCTACCCGCCACGCCAATTCGTCGACGGACAATGCCGTACCTTCTGGTTTCCACGAGGTGTATGGTGTATCACAGAACCAGCAGCGCAGGTTGCATCCGGAGGTCCGGATGAACAGAGACTCCGTCCCGGCCCACGGTCCTTCGCCTTGAATCGATTCAAAAATTTCAGCTATCTGCACGGTAGATTAAGTCTGCCAGAATTCGATGCATGCCGCAGAACGACATAAAAACGCCGCAGAATACCGATCCTGCGGATTTGATGCCGTCAAGTGCCGCCGACTTTTCGCGGAAATTGAAAACCAGTGCCAAAAAGTTCGATCCTGAAAGTCGGATCTGAAGCCGCTTACTGTATAAACAACATTACAGGAGCGGCACAGGTATTGCCGTTCCGACGATTCGCACAGCAGGGAGACACAAGTGACGACGCGGATTTTGAGCATTTCCGGATTGCGTGGCATCATCGGCGACGGTCTGGATCCGATTTACACGACCCGTTTCGCTGCGGCCCTGGGCACCATCTTTTGCGGTGGCAAAGTCGTCGTCGCCCGTGATGGACGCTCGACCGGCCCCATGATTCAACATGCCGTAATCTCTGGGTTGCTGGCGACAGGTTGCGAGGTGATTGACGCGGACATCTGCACAACACCCACGTGCGGTGTTCTGGTCCGCCACCACAATGCTGCCGGGGGGCTACAGATTACGGCCAGTCACAATCCGATCGAATGGAATGGACTCAAACCGTTCGCCCCGGACGGATCCGTCTTCAATCGGGAACTCGGACAACAACTGCTCAGTCTCCTTGATTCCGAAGCCATTGTCTGGAAGGACTGGGCCGGGCTGGGAAAAGTTACTGTGCTGGAAAATCCGGCTCAGCCGCATATTGATAAAGTTCTTTCATTGGTGGATGTCGAAGCGATTCGTCGCAAAAAATATCGGATCGTGCTGGACTGCAATCACGGTTCCGGCGCCACCTGCGGTCCGCAGTTGCTGCAAGCCCTCGGTTGCGAAGTCATTGTGCTCGGAGGTACACCGGACGGACGATTCGAACACATTCCGGAACCCACTGAAAAGAATCTCGGTGATCTGTGCAAAGCCGTCATTCAGCATAAAGCTCACGCGGGGTTCGCCCAGGACCCTGACGCGGATCGCATGGCGATTGTCGATAACAATGGACACTACATCGGGGAAGAATTAACACTGGCGCTTGCGGCCGACTTCGTGTTGGAACGTCGCAAAGGCCCTGTTGTGGTCAATGGCTCAACAAGTCGCGTGATCGCGGACATTGCCGCAAAACATGGCTGTCAATTCCATCGCAGTTTCGTCGGCGAAGCCCATGTCTGTGCCCGGATGAGGTCAGTGCAGGCTGTACTGGGGGGTGAAGGAAACGGCGGCGTCATCGACCCACAGGTGGGTTACGTGCGAGACAGTTTGGTGTCTATGGCGTATGTATTGGCGGGCATGACAGACAAAAAGAAGACGCTGGCGAAATGGGCCGACTCACTGCCGTTCTACACCATCGTGAAGGACAAAATCACATGTCCGGCGAGTGCTGTCCCGACGGCGTGTGATGCGCTGCGGAAGGCGTTCCCCGATGCCGAGGCACGTGATGGTGATGGTCTTCGTCTGGATTGGTCCGACCGCTGGGTGCAAGTCCGGGCCAGCAACACAGAACCCATTATCCGCATCATTGCCGAGGCGCCGGAAACGAAAGACGCCGTTAGCCTGATCGATCAGGCCATGAAGGTTGTCGCGGAGGCAGTGGCGCCTTTCCTGAAATCACCGTAGCAGAAACTTGATCTGTTTGCATACCGTATCGATCGCACCACAAACTGGCTGAACACCGCTGAAAACAGCCGGCACGCATTTATCGCTTGCAGTTCTGCTTAGCACAAGTGTACGCTTGCAGCCGGAGAGCCTGCGGTTCCTGGTTCCACGAGGAGTGAGCGATGGTGCAGATACGGTCACGTCGGTGTTTTTTTGCAGACGTTGGTCGAGGAACATTGCTGGCAACACTGGGGCCGGCAATGCTGGTGGATCTTGGATTGGCACCTAAGTCCT
>JAGQQS010000964.1:3008-3682 GCA_020426105.1 Planctomycetaceae bacterium | reverse complement strand
GCCGTACCTGATCGCTCACTGCTGACCGTTGAACAGTTCGAAGGATGCAAAAACATTCGTTACCATGCCAGTCATTCACCGGGAAATGTCGAGAAAATATTTTCCGCGTGAGATCATCGATTTTAGTTCACTTTTCGAATTCACTCCATGTCTCAACTCCGAACCTGCCGCCTTGTAACGCTGGGCTGCAAAGTCAATCAGTATGAAACTCAGATCGTTCGCGAAGCTTTGCTCCAGGGTGGCTTTCGGGAAGCCGAAGAGCACGAGCATGCGGATTTGTGCATTGTAAATACGTGCACCGTGACCAACACCGGTGATTCAAAATCGCGACAGGCAATTCGCCAGTTGTCGCGGCAGAACCCGGGTACCAAAACAATCGTGATGGGCTGCTATGCAACGCGCGACCCGCGTGCAGTCTCTGAACTTCCCAATGTCATTGAAGTCGTCACAGACAAACGCGAACTCCCCGATGTTCTGGGTCGATTCGGGATTGTGGATATGCCGAACGGAATCAGCGATTTCGAAGGGCACCAGCGCGCTTTTGTCAAGATTCAGGACGGCTGCATTCTGAAATGTTCCTACTGCATCATCCCCACAGTGCGACCCGGTCTTCGCAGCCGTCGACCGATCGAGATCGAGGACGAAGTTCGTTCCCTGATTGATCATGGATATCG
>JAGQQS010000964.1:0-2861 GCA_020426105.1 Planctomycetaceae bacterium | reverse complement strand
GAGGTCAACGATGACTTTATCAAAGCGGCCAGTGACTGTGAACATCTTTGCCCGCAGTTTCATCCCGCGCTGCAGAGCGGCAGTAATACGGTCCTGACTCGGATGCGTCGTCGATACCGCGTCGAACGATTTCTCGATCGTCTGGAACAGATCCGTGATTTGCTCGGGAACGATCCGGCATTCAGTACCGATATCATTGTCGGCTTTCCGGGCGAAACAGATGCTGAATTTGAAGAAACTCTCGAAACGTGTCGCCGGGCAAGGTTTATGAAAGTCCACGTGTTTCCGTTCAGCCGCCGCGATGGGACTCCGGCCGCAACGATGCCGGATCAGGTGGCCCCCGAAGTCATCAAAGAACGTGTCC
Source organism: Planctomycetaceae bacterium (assembly GCA_020426105.1). GTDB lineage: Bacteria > Planctomycetota > Planctomycetia > Planctomycetales > Planctomycetaceae > SXXK01. Next base: position 2,497 of record JAGQQS010000964.1, on the reverse strand, counting down.
ATGTGCTCAGTGATCTCGAACGCGAGCTGGCTGAACAATTCTACAAGAGCCGCATCAACAGCTCTGCGGTGGAGCCCGTTGTGACAGGACACGCCGGCAGAGTTCCACCGATTGCCGAGCCGGATTCGCCAGTTCTGGAAGTCCTCGCCGAGCGGCAATCAGAAACAAGGCCGGGTTATGTTCGCGGCTCAGATCGCTGGTACATGCCGGTTGAAGTTCCGGGCACGATGCAGGACCATGGCCAGTTCATCCTTTGTCGCGCGGTTTCGGCAGATCGCGAAGGCGTGGTGGCCACGCGAATGACAGATGCTGTAGTCCCGAACGCGACAGAACCACAGCAGCGGCGGACGCTGACTGCCATGGGAGAGACTCGAAAGGCAAGCGGGATCGAAGATTCGCGTGCGGCTGTCCTGTCCGACAGCGAAACTCCACTCGACCTGGTTCAGTTACGAATGCCTCACCGAGACACCCGAATGACAGGAGCAGACGTATGGCCACACTGATTGCCATCGAAGGCATCGATGGGGCTGGCAAAGGCACGCAGGCAGGCCGCCTGGTGGAATCGCTCCGCAGCTCAGGCCTGACCGCCGACATCCTTCAGTTCCCCCGCTACTCGGCAACCACTTTCGGAGCCGCTATCGGCGATTTTCTGAACGGGCGTTTCGGCGCCCTGCATGAAGTCCATCCGCAGCTTGCCGCGGTGCTCTATGCCGGTGATCGTTATGAATCACGCGCATTGCTGCTGCAGATGATGGAAGTGAACGACGTTGTTGTCCTGGACCGCTTTGTCGCATCAAACCTCGCCCATCAGTCTGCTAAGCTTGAAGGTGCTGCCCGCGTGGCACTGATCGAATGGATCGAGAAAATTGAGTACGAAGTATTTGCTCTGCCGCGCCCGCAACTCACGATTCTGATTGATATGTCTTCTCAGATGAGCCGCGAGCTCGTGTCGCGCAAAGCCGCACGCGACTACACAACGCAGGAAGCCGACCTTCAGGAATCCGATCTGCCTTATCTGGAAAAAGTCCGCCGCTGCTATCTGGCACTGTCTCACAGCCGACTTGACTGGTGCACTGTACACGGACTTACGGATGCTGGAGCACTCAAATCGATTGACGAAGTGAGCGTTGAAATTCTGGCGGCGGTGAAGCCGCTGTTATCCTGACCGCACACGTCGCGGCAGGGGGAGGTTTCAGGACAAGAGTTTCAGGAATTGCATCGTACCGGCAAGTTGACGCATGCCGCTCGCGGGGTGTTGATCTAATCGAGTTTTGACGTGGGCGAGGCTTACCGCCTGGCATTCGCTGCAGAATGTCAATGCGTTTTGAAACGCAATGACAAGCTGGAAGCTTATCCCACTTTAAATCAACAGCCCGCTCGCCATGGCGGTCTGACTAAGCGGCCTCTTCTGCCTCATCGTCTTCAGGTGTTTCGGCAATCGCAGGCAATTTTCGCTGACGCCGCAGCGTGGAGTAATTGGGCAGGTCTTCGAGCCGATAGAGGCCAAACATTGTCAGGAACTGCTTTGTCGTCACGTAAAGAAATGGCCGCCCGAGTGAATCGTCTTCTCCCCCAATGCGAACGAGTCCACGATCCATCAGTTGACGAATCATGTCGGTTGCCTGCACGCCTCGGATTGCTTCGACGTCCGCCCGCGTGACCGGTTGCTGATAGGCGATAATCGTAAGCGTCTCCATCATCGGCGTGGAAAGTTTCATTTCCGCCTGACGATTATGCAGACGATCCAGCCATGGCGAAATGGACGCCCGCGTCATCAACGTATAGCCGGCAGCTGTCTGTTCGATCCGAAATGCAGATCGCGTGCGGTCATAACTCTCATTCAGCGCCTGAACAAGTTGCTGTACTTCTTTCACGTCAATCAGTCTGGCAACCTGTGCCAGCTTTCGAGCGGGGATAGCTCCTTCAGCGATGAGCAACGCGGCTTCCAGACGTGCCATCCGGACCGATCGTACAAGACCACCATCGGGAAGTACCTGGAGCACTCCCAGCGGCGATCGCCGGACGCGCCACGATTGTGCAAGCCACCGCAGGTTTTCTCGAGCCGGCCTGGGAAGATCAGCCACCTGAGCGGTAACACGGTCTCCGAGCGGCGGTGACAGAAATGCACCTGAGTTATAAATGTTCCGCATATTCCAGAACTGTCCCCGGCCCGCAGTATTATTGATCCGGATGCTGCTGCTGCCAGCGCAACACCTGCGCCAGCACATGCTCAGCACAGGCTTCACGGCTGCTGCCAACGGATTCAAATCGAATGCGCGTATTTTCCTTGGCGCCTCTGAAAAACACTGCCAGGCCAACAGGAGTTTTCTCGCCGGCATCAAACCATACTGTTTTCAGAGCACCTCGCGCGTTTAACTGCGAGATCAGTTCTTTGGCATCGGACCCAGCCGGCGCGACTTCTGGATCGGGCTCCAGGACCGGAGCCGTCGATGCCTGAGGAATTCGCCTGTTTTCCGACCCAGATCCCTCCTGCACA
>JAGQQS010000963.1 GCA_020426105.1 Planctomycetaceae bacterium | reverse complement strand
TGTACTGTACGCCCGTCGCTCCGCCGACGGGACTGCCAAACGCCTCCACCGCCGCAAATTCGCGCGTTCCCATACGATCGATCCGCAGCACAGGCAGGGGGTCATTATATCCGGAGCTTGCATGACATTCAGCCCCCTCATGGCTAAGATGGTCGGCTCGCTGGTCGGCGGTGCCCCTCCACACGCTCGCTGCTGCCATGTGCCTCCACGAAACGCCATGAACTCGACCAAGGGAGTTGCTGACTGATGCGTGACCTGAATCTGCCGGTACTGTTTGCCGCCGGACTGCAGCCTGTGGACTATGCGGTCGTTTTTGTTTACATGGTCGGCATGATAGGGATTGGCTGGTGGCTGTCCCGAAAGCAGGTCAGTCTTGAAGATTTCTTTGTCGGCGGGCACTCGATGCCGTGGATGGCGACGGGACTGAGCCTGATCGCCACACTGATGTCGACGCTCTCGTATCTGGGCACGCCAGGCGAGATGATCAAGCACGGCGTCGCTCAATTCATCGGAATCCTGGCCCTGCCGTTCGTGTTTATTGTCGTCTGGAAACTCTGGGTGCCGTTCTTCATGCGGCTGGGGCTGACAAGTGCCTACGAATATCTGGAAATGCGATTTGGCCCAATGGCACGCCTGGTGGGGGTGACGCTCTACCTGTATCTGCGTTTTCTGTGGATGGGAGCAATTATTTATTCCGCGTCTTTGGCTCTGGCACTGATTACTCAGGATACGGCGCCGACTGCGATTTCGTATCTTACGGGGGGGCTGATTCAATTCGGTCCGGAATCCTGGTTTAAGTTTGTGCTGATTATGACGGGCGTTGTCAGCACGTTCTATACAATGATGGGTGGAATCTGTGCGGTCATCTGGACCGATGTGATTCAGATGATCGTGCTGTTACTTGGGGCCATTGCCACATTGATTGTGGTCGCTGTGGAAACCGGAACGGGACCTGCGGCGTGGTGGACGGAGGTCACCCGCGACAGTCATCCAATTCCGCCCCTGTTCAGCTGGAACCTCGCCGAACGAAACACGATCGTCTGGTCACTCTGTGGAATCTTCTTCTGGCATATTTGTACTCATGCTTCGGATCAGGTTGCGTTACAAAGATATTTTTCAAATCCAGACGTTCGTGCGGCACGTAAAACGGCGTTGGTGGGGATCGGCACGGACATTACGATGCAGATATTACTGGGCATGGTGGGCGCCTCGCTGCTCGTCTACTACCTTCAGCGTCCCGGAGAACTTCCACCCGGAGTGACCGGGCCACTTGATCCCGCATTCACGGACAAGATTTTTCCTCACTTTATCAATCACGGACTGCCCGTGGGCGTGAGCGGATTTGTCATTGCCGCAATCTTTGCCGTGGCACAGTCCAGTATTGACTCCGGTATTAACGCCACCACATCGGTGATCATGGTCGATCTCGTGAAAAGATACGGGACGACAGTACGTGACGAAAAAGGTGAACTCCGCCTTGCAAAAATCCTCACATTGGTAATCGGAGTTGTCGTGACGGTCATGGGGCTGCTGTTGTCTTTCGCGCCAAAGGGATATAACCTGATCGATCTGCAGCTGAAGAGCTTCAACTGTGTTCTGGGACCGCTGGGTGCGATGTTTATGGCGGGAATACTCCTCCGCCATGTGGGCCAGACTCCGGTCGTCATCGCGGGTATTCTTGGAGCAGCAAGCGGGCTGTTGTTTGGCTTTATGGATATCCTGCTGACACCGCTTGCACAGGCCGTTACCGGAGACAAGACATTGATGGTGCTGTGTCCCTCACCTTTCATGATCATTCCGTTGTCATGGCTGGTCACTTTTGTGGTCGCGGCCGTGCTGGGAGGATTCTTCCCGGGACCGTCCCTGGATCAGGTGCGACGGTTTACCTGGGCTGGCATATTTTACGGAAGCAAGGAACGCGTCTGATCGAAGCTGCACGTGGCCTCAAAGTACAAACAGCGGTGAATTAATGCCGCCGGGCGTATTCGCGTTTTGTTTGGAACGAGGTAAGTCGGTATCGTTAGGTTCAGGCCCGGCAGGGCCGACATATCCCATGCCGGGGCCGTGAGGCCTTGTCAGTACCCACGAAAAGCCCTGCTGGCTGCCGGCTTGCCCGGCAGTAGCGAAG
>JAGQQS010000962.1 GCA_020426105.1 Planctomycetaceae bacterium | reverse complement strand
CCACAGCAGGAAATTGCTGATGCGGTATTCGCTCGCAGTGCGGATGAGAAGATCGGGGTCCGGCATGCCAGCTGTCATCAGATGATCGGCGACAGTATCTTCCGATATTTCTTCAGAATTCAGCTCGCCATTCTTCACGGCTTCGGCGATCCGCTGAACGGCTTCCGTGATTTCCAGTCGCGCCCCATAATTGATTGCCAGGCAAAGCGTCATTCCATCATTGCCTTCGGCCGCTTTGATGGTCTTTTCCATCTCCGCCTGAATCATCGGATCGAGATCAGCCGTCTTCCCAATCACGCGGAACTGCAGACCCTGCCGCTGAATTTCTCGGCGTTCTTCTACCAGATACTGCTTCAGCAGATGCATCAGTAATGACAGTTCTTTGGGGGGCCGCTTCCAGTTTTCACTGGAAAAACAATAGAGCGTCAGCTGCTCGAGGCCCAGTCGCGAGGATTCTTCAACAATACTGCGAACTGAGGTGACGCCGCGTCGATGCCCTTCAATTCGGGGCCAGCCGTGTTTCTGAGCCCAGCGTCCGTTCCCGTCCATAATGATGGCAATATGGCGGGGAATCATTTCCCGACTCAGTCCGATTTCGGCCAGTTGAGCCTCTGAATATTTTTCTTCCCGCGACAACGCTGCACTCCGTGGGGCGTCTTCTGTATGTTGACCACATCAACCTGTGCGGAGCAGTCTAAGCGACAACTGACGGATTGTCACACAACTCACGCGGATCCCGCATCTCCTGTGGAAGTCATGTGTGTCGCGAGCACAATCGGTCAGGCGTTTGCTGCGCGTCTGGACGTTGTTAATGCCCGGTCTGATAAACCAGCTTGCCGAAAATCATCCGTCCGGCACTGCTTTGCAAGACGCTGGTTACGATCACGCTGACATCTTTCCCTGTTAAATGCGCGGTATTTTCACAGACAACCATGGTCCCGTCATCCAGATACCCAACACCCTGCCCCGGACCTTCGCCTTCCTTGATGATCTTGATCTGCAGGCGTTCACCTGGAATATATCGCGGACGGAGCGCATTCGAAACATCGTTCAGATTGATAACCGGAATTCCCTGAACGCTGGCGACTTTGTTCAAATTGAAGTCGTTGGTGATGACGCCGCCGCGAACATGCTTGGCGAGAGCCACAACTTTCTGATCGACCGTCATCCCCTTGTAGTCAGAACGGTTTGTTTCCATCACCTTGACGTCGACGTGAAGACTTTGCTGCATCTTAGCCAGCACCTCCAGGCCGCGACGACCTCGAATCCGTCGATTCTTATCGCTGCTGTCGGCGACATCCTGCACCTCAGCCAGAATAAAGTCCGGTACAATCAGCTGTGATTCAATAATCTGCGTCTCCACGACATCGCAGATCCGTCCGTCGATCAGTGAGCTGCTGTCGACAACCAGCGGCCGACCGCTTTTCAGATCACGCTGGAATTCAACGTACGGGATCACAAACCGGAAATCGTCCTTGGTCTGCAGCAGTAGTGACACACAGATGTAAGGAAAGGCGAGGAGCGTGATCAGCACCACGAGCGTGTGAAACGGGTGTGTCTGCGGAATTACCGGCGTCAGCGACTGAATGAACAGATACGCCAGCAGAACCCCAACGAGCACACCGAAATAGATCCCGGAAATAACGTCGATTGGCTTTTTGCGAATCAACAAATCAAGGACTGTGAAAATCTGGGAGATACCCAGCAGGGTGAAAAATGCGATGGCTTTATTGTTGCGAATGATGGCAGGCAGTGCCGCGGCGCCGTTGTCGTTTTTCGGCAACAGCACACTGGAATTACCGGTGCCTGGAACCAGAGAAGGGCTGCTTCGATCATTGTCGGAAGTGATATACGCAAGAATAGCGCCTGCGCAGATCAACAGGTACGCTACCCGCAAAATCATGAGCAACATGGAGAAGGGCTCGCTTTAGTGGTGGGCAACTTGCATAGAACGCAGGGGGTGACGAAGTCTACCACCATTCTGGCAGAAAAATCGTCCACGGCAACTCGTTTGGCCTGCTTTGGAAGGATTCTTACACGAGCTCTGAAAACTGGCGAGGCAAATGTGAGAATTCGGGAATCTAAACGCACATGCGAGATTTTTTACGGGGTTGCTGTCTGGATCGGGACATTTCACGTCGCAATGTCGGGAGATCGCAATATTGGCATTAAACGCAGAAACGGCGATGAGTCGCCAGGAAGCAGACATCATCGCCGTTCTGATTTTCGTCTGTGATTCCACCCGGTTGCTGATCCATTCTGGTGAAACCGCAGTTCGGGACGAATCCCTCGGGCGTGTTCCCCATGTGAATCTGTTCGTCGCTGAACAGATTTCAGATACTTCAGCACTTATGGGCGGAAGGATTGACTTTTACCCGTGCGACACGGATGACGGTCGGAAACCTTCTGATACTTTCAATCCGCACTGATCGAATTTTTCAGAGACGGATCAGAGAGTGGATCACGACATCCACTCTCTGTTTTCACCGTCAGCATCTGTTCATCTCGTCGGGTATTCAGTTTACCCTTTCGCCGATGTGATATCAGTTGCAAGGGCAGGCACATGAAGCGGCGACTGGTGCACAGCAGCTTGGTTCGC
>JAGQQS010000961.1:993-2522 GCA_020426105.1 Planctomycetaceae bacterium | reverse complement strand
ATGTGGATCCGGCGCTTCAGCATCCGTTTGACAACCTGCGATACAATGTACTCACCCATCGCATCGTTAATCCGTCGCCCCGCCAGGATGACCCGCGGTGAATAACCGATCTCCTGCGCCTTATGAGTCAAATAATACGGATCGACACCGATACAATGCCCGCCCACCAGACCCGGTCGGAACGGCAAAAAATTCCATTTGCTGCCCGCGGCCTCCAGCACATCCAGGGTATCAATTCCCAGGCGATTGAAGATCAATGCCAGCTCATTCACCAGAGCGATGTTCAGATCTCGTTGAGTATTCTCAATCACCTTCGCCGCTTCCGCCACACGGATCGAACTGGCCCGATGCGTCCCCGCGGTCACAATCGATTTGTAGAGATTATCGACAAACTCAGCGATCTCAGGCGTTGAACCGGATGTTACTTTGGTAATCGTCGTCAGGCGATGCTGTTTGTCGCCGGGATTAATTCGTTCCGGACTGTACCCCGCAAAGAAATCCACATTGTACTTCAGCCCCGATTCCTGTTCGATGAGCGGAATACAGTCCTCTTCCGTCGCACCCGGATATACCGTCGATTCATAGATCACCACATCGCCCTTGCGGACCACTTTTCCCAGCATCCGACTGGCTCTGATCAGCGGCGTCAGATCCGGCCGCTTATGACGATCCACCGGCGTCGGGACGGTCACGATATACACATTGGCACCGGCGATGTCCGCGATGTCCGTGCTGAACTGCAGTTGAGACGCACTTTTGAGTTCGTCGGCATCGACTTCCAGCGTACTGTCTTCCCCTCGCCGCAATTCAGAGACGCGATCCGGATTGATATCAAATCCGACCGTCGGATATTTTTTACCGAACTCAACAGCCAGCGGAAGCCCGACGTAACCCAGGCCAATGATCGCCAGCGAAGGGGAAGACGCGTGATGTGGTGTGGTAGGCATCAGAACTTTTGAATGTTGAATGCAGGATGGGCGTGTCAAATTAAGAGTCTACAGTGAGGAAGCGAATTCGGACAACGAAAACGCATCTGTTTCATCAAGGTCAGTTTCCGGTGAATTTCGGCAGACTGCAAGCCGCATGCGTCTGCGTCGCTTCTTTTCCAGTCCTGAAAGCTGCCACAACCGTCACAACAGGAAAGTTGCTACGATTGAGTTGCCCCGTCAGCAACGACCAACGCTGGCTTCTGTAATTTCTTCCCCCCCATTTCTGCCCCCCCTGAGTTCACCTCAGGGGTTCGCAGGGCCTGTGCGCCAGGAAATGGCCGAGTTTTCGTAGCGCAAAGGCACTGGAACGCAGAAAAGGGGTCAGGAACCAATAGTGCGCAGCACCCTATGGGCCATTTGGCTATTGGTTCCTGACCCCTTTTCTGATCTGCGAACAGGCATCGGGCATACTGTGCCTTCCCTGATTTCTGCCAACTGACGACTGCCAACTGCCAACCCTGCTTTTTGACCAGGCACTTGCGATTCCCCCCGCTCCCTGCCCTTCGCACCAGGCACTTGCGATTCCCTCGCAACTCGCTC
>JAGQQS010000961.1:0-942 GCA_020426105.1 Planctomycetaceae bacterium | reverse complement strand
ACGTCCGGGTCCAGAGCGTCGATGCACTCGGGCATTTCAGAAGCCTTCAGGATCCGTTGCCGCGAATAGAGTCCTTGATCAGGACGATCATAAACCTCAAGCGTTCTCGACTGCAGATTTATGATCCAGTAGCATCGAATGTGGCCGTCGGCGTAGGTCATCGCCTTGCGATGATCGCGGCTGAGAGACGACTCGGCGACTTCAACAACCAGCGCAATATCCTGTCCAGCGGGATGAGCCTGCGCGTAGCGACTCGGAGGTCCTTTCACGATTGCAATATCCGGTTCTGGTTCACTGGTCGGCAACGAGATCGAACTTTGTACACGCAGAAACCAACCAGGCAGCAGGCGGGCACGCAGGAGTTGTTCGACGACTGAGACCGTCGCGTCGTGGATCGGGGAATGCACTATTTTGGGAGAGATGACTCCTTCGAGCAATTCGACACGATCGTCCTGTGTCAGAACTCCGACCTCCGCCAATCGGTGATATTCGGCCACTGAGAACAGCCGCACAGGAAATGCAGCTGGCAGAGGCAGAGATTCAGAATGGACCTGAGTGATCATCAGTCAGATGCCTTCAAACAGCGAAAGCCCCACAAAAAGCGAAAGAGCCCGGCATTGTAGTCACACCAGACCCCGATCTCCAATCTTCAATTTATTCCACCCCGCGCATAAAAAAGGACCAGGAACCATTCGCCCGGAGCGCCCGCAGGCAGGCTCGATGCGAATCATTTCTGATCCTCTTAATTTAACTTCGTGTGATTCGTGGTTGAAGCCTGAAAAGGGGTCAGGAACAAATAGTGCGAAGCACCCTCCGGGCCATCTGGCTATTGGTTCCTGACCCCTTTTCTGATCTCTACCACGCAATCTTTCTACCGTCATGTGTTTTCCTTGTCTGTTTGGTAGAAGAATTTGGCGGTAGAAAAATTGTTCGAAACGTCAC
>JAGQQS010000960.1 GCA_020426105.1 Planctomycetaceae bacterium | reverse complement strand
CCCAACACCCCGGAATTCGAACTTATCAGGAACACAAACCCCATAGTGACCATGAACGCGGCTGGCCGCAATCGGGTCAACAAACTACCAACCATCGCCATACTCCTCGATACTGTTTGCTCTTAAATTGAAACTGCGGTGTGCGATGCGGACAGACTCGCAAGACTCCGCCACCCTGCCGCTGCCGCATCATTTTGAGCTGAATTGCCGTGATTAAAGGCACCTAACTCAGCCAGGATTTTGAATTGATACTTTTCGCAAGGTGGTCGAGCGAAGAAATCGCCACGACTTAACGGAATCTCCCCTCAATCAACGCCTTGCACCTTGTGCAATGCAAATAAGTTAACCACCTCTGCCTGTTTGCAAACTGTGTTCCCCTGTTCTCAGTCCGTGGTGTACAAATAGGCGCAAACTATTTTCCACAAACATGTTATGATATTAAGTAGACATTAGTTCCTAAGATCGCAAATCAGGGAATCCAAATGTTTGCTCCAAAGAAATGCATGGATGTCTATTTGTTAAGCAACCCATTGGGCGATCGAAGACGTTCAGGATCACATTGGAGCGAGGGCGATAGAAAGCAAGGGTGGGAGCGGATTGAGAGACTGTCACCTTCCTGTCTTTTCATCAGTCTTCGCGTTTCCGGCAGCGACAAACCGTGCCAACCCAAATTTTCGAAACCAAGGCCGCCGCGAGCATCACGAATAAAGTCATGAATGACGAAGATCGGAGACGACAAAGTGCCGGGAAAGTCGTGTTTTTGCGAGACGTTTAGGACGGCGTCGTTGGGTTGAGGTGAGGGGCCAGGCTAAATTTGAGTTTTCGATGCCGTTTCGCAGTATCAATTTGATCCCCGAAAATGAGACCGTTTAAAACACACCCCGAACGTGAACCTCCGACTCCGCGTCTTGTGATTAGACTCTTTTCCGCCTAGAACGCGTGCGCAGGCGGGGCATCCGCCTTTCATGCAGACAGTACTTTCCAATTTCCCTTCGAACAGCAAAGTGCCCCCAACGTGTATCGAGTGCTGATTACCGATAGCCTTTCAAAGGCTGGCCTCAAAATTCTGGAACAGACCGAAGGTATCGAGGTCGTCATCAAAAGCGGGCTTACACCTGCTCAGGTGCGTGAAGAACTGAAATCCGTCGATGGCATTATTATTCGCAGCGGCACAACGCTGACGGCAGAGATCCTGGACGGACAAGAGCGTTTGAAGTGCATTGCCCGCGCTGGTGTTGGCGTCGACAACATCAATCTGGAAGCGGCAACACGTGCCGGCATTCTGGTGATGAATACTCCGACCGGGAATACGATCAGCACGGCCGAGCATACGTTCGCAATGATGCTCGCTCTCTCCCGGAATATTGGTCCGGCTCATGCAAGTATGAAGTCCGGAAAATGGGATCGGAAATCGTTTCAGGGAACACAGCTCGCCGGCAAGACACTGGCTGTGGTTGGTTTGGGTCGGATTGGCCTGAGCGTTGCGCAACGAGCCGTGGCGTTTGAAATGACGGTTGTTGGTTATGACCCGTTCTTCTCCGAAGAGAAGGCCAAGGAATATGGCATTGAGTTATACCGCGACGTGGACGATATCGTGGGCAAGTGCGACTATCTGACGGTGCATACTCCGCTGACTGCGGAAACGCGGAGCATCATTAACGCAGCGCGAATGGCGAAGATGAAGAAGGGCGTCCGCATTATTAACTGTGCGCGTGGCGGGATCGTGGACGAGCAAGACCTGGCCGACGCGATTGAAGCAGGGCATGTTTCGGGCGCGGCGCTTGACGTGTTCGTGGACGAGCCACCGAAGGATCGACGCCTGGTGGATCTGCCACAGGTGCTGGCCACACCGCATCTGGGTGCGTCCACCGAAGAGGCTCAGGAAATGGTGGCTGTCGAAGCAGCAGAGTTGGTTGTCGCGTATTTGAAACGGAGTGAAATTCGCTGCGCCGTTAATATGGCGCCTGTTTCCGCCTCTGAAATGGGTGAACTCAAGCATTATCTCAATCTTTCATACCGACTTGGCCTGCTGTCGGCACAAATGATTAAGGGGCAAAGCCTGAAGAGCGCTGAAATCATTTATCGTGGTGAAGCCGCGAATAAGAAGACACGATTGCTGACCAATGCGATGACAGCCGGATTACTGGAAGCGGCCCTCGATGAAAGCGTGAATATTATTAACGCGACCTCTGTCGCTCAGGCACGTGGAATTCATGTGGTCGAAACGGCCAGCGAAGATTGCGAAAATTTCGCCTCGATGGTATCGGTCGCGCTCACAACTGATCAAGGCACCTTCGAAGCGTCGGGCACGATCTTCGGCAATCAGTTTCTGCGGCTTGTCCGTCTGAACGAGTACCATTTTGAAGCGTATCTCGACGGCCTGCTGTTGATTTACCGGCACCGAGACGTGCCGGGATTGATTGGCTTCATCGGCACGGTTTTCGGAGAGCACAATGTCAATATTGCCCAAATGGCCCTCGGACGAAAACAGGACAAGCCCGGTGGAGCCTCTGTGGCCGTGCTGAATCTTGACAACGAACCGTCGCCGGAATCGATCCAGAAGATCAAAGGCCACAAAGAAGTGACGGGAGTTGACATTGTCCGACTTCCGCCCGCCGGGGCGGCATTGCCGTGGTTGACTGCATCATAGTCGACGCAGGATGCCGAAATTCCTGCGTAAGGATATTTAAGTCCTGCTGCAATTGATGTAGAATGCCGGTCTTCGTCGTCTATAAAGCATGGATGAACGTTTTCCCGCCGGTTTAGGGCACCTGTTTTTTTGAACATCCGATAAATGAAAGTCAAGACCGTGGCTACCGTTGAAAAAGCAACTCAAACCATAAACGGTGCCCAGATTCTGATCGAGATGCTCGTTCGGCTGGGAACTGACACGATTTATGCGTATCCGGGCGGATGCAGTATGCCTCTGCACCAGGCTCTGCGCGAAAAACGTGACCAGATTCGCACCATTCTTCCCCGCCATGAACAGGGCGGCTGCTTTGCGGCTCAGGGAATTGCCCGTTCGACCGGCAAGACCGGGGTCTGCATGGCCACCAGCGGGCCGGGGGCCACAAATCTGGTGACTGGGATCGCGGATGCTAAACTGGACAGTATTCCGCTGATCGCGATCACCGGCCAGGTACCTCAGGCGGTCATCGGAAGCGATGCGTTTCAGGAGACGCCGATTGTTGAGGTATGTCGGGCGATCACAAAACATCATTATATGATCACTGATATCCGTGACGTTGCGAGGATCGTGAAAGAAGCCTTTCATATTGCTTCAACCGGACGCCCAGGTCCTGTATTGATCGATGTGCCCAAAGACGTTCAGCTGGAATCGATGCCACTGAGCGAAGTTGACTTCGATCCTCCGATGAATCTTCCTGGCTATCATCCGGAAGTGCCAGCCGTGGCACCGGAACAGATTCGGCAGGTGATTGCGGCCATTCGTCGGTCGCGCCGCCCGGTGCTCTATGTAGGCGGCGGTTGCATTCAGAGTGAAGCTGCCGAGGAACTTACCAAATTTGCACTGCGTACCGGAATTCCAGTTACCATGACTGTGATGGGGCTGGGTGTGTTTCCAGGCACGCATCCTCAGTCGTTGCACATGCTGGGGATGCACGGGACCGTGTATGCCAACTATGCGGTTGATCAATCAGACCTGTTGCTGGCCTTTGGTGTTCGTTTCGATGACCGCGTGACTGGCAAGCTGGAAGAATTTGCCAAGCACGGAAAAATCGTCCATGTGGATATCGATCCCTCGGAGATCCATAAAAACAAAGAGGCCCATATCCCGATTCATGCCGACGTACGCGAAACGCTGATCGCCCTGAACGCCGCACTGGACGACGCAGACATTCCTGACCTGACTGAATGGCGACATCAGATCGACGGCTGGAAAGCTAAGTTTCCCCTCGCCTACGCTGATGCCGGAGACGCGATTCTGCAGCAATACGCCATCGATGAATTATGGCGACAAACTCAA
>JAGQQS010000959.1 GCA_020426105.1 Planctomycetaceae bacterium | reverse complement strand
GAGCTGCTGGTTGTGATTGCCATCATCGCGGTTCTTGTCTCGTTGTTGCTTCCCGCCGTCCAGGCGGCCCGTGAAGCCGCTCGACGAACTCAGTGCAAGAATAATCTTAAGCAGCTCGGGCTGGCGCTGCACAACTATCACGATGTCTACAATGTCTTCCCTCCGGGCGGAACATATCAGGCAGCTATCGTTCAACCGGCTGGCTGGTCCGTTCAGGCTCGATTGCTGCCTTTTATTGAGCAGGCGAATCTCACGAGCCTGATTGACTTCAGTCGCAGCTACGATGTACAGCCTGCGGTGACTCAGACTCGTGTTTCGATTTTCATGTGCCCAGGCGAAGTCAATGACAAGGCGTATCCTGACGGAGCATTGACTCACTGGCCGATTAACTACGCTGCCAACTATGGCGAATGGTTTGTCTGGAATCCGACAAGCGGACAGTTTGGGACCGGCGCGTTTGGTCCGAATGCACGAATTGGTATGCGAGACATTACTGATGGTACAAGCAACACGCTGGCCATGGCAGAAGTGAAAGCGTTTCAGTATTACCTGCGGGACGTCGGTGCGGTCTCAAATCCGCCGGTGCCAAATGATCCTGCTGCGATCAGTGGCCTTGGCGGAACCCTGAAGAATTCAGGTCACGCCGAATGGGTTGATAGCCGCGGTAACCAGACGTGTTTCACAACGACATTCACACCGAACACGAAAGTACCTCACAACGATGGTAGTACAATTCGAGATATTGACTGGGTCAATCAGCGGGAAGGTCGCAGTGCCACGGATTCCACGTATGGTGTTTTTACGGCTCGCAGTTTCCACGCAGGAATCGTGCAGGGTCTGTTGATGGACGGTTCTGTGCGTGGCTTTTCGGACAACATTGACCGAGGGCTTTGGCGCGGTTTGGGTACACGAAGTGGTGGCGAAGCATCGGGTGAGTTCTAGGACATTGTCCGCCATCGATTGTGGGTGGCCCGGCGTTGGAGGGCGGCAGCGCGATAATCCAGGGCTTCTTTCCCTTTGCTCAGTCCAGCCTCGGCCAACCAATCCGTCAATGCAAGGCTGACGGAGCACCAGAGCGATCGGACGATGATGCCTTACCAGTGAATCGGGTTCAATTAAACCATTCATTTTGAGTTGAATGCAGAGCAGATTGAGGATTGGCTAATCATGTCTAATACGCTTTGTGAAATGAAGAAGCAGCTGAAGGCTGATTTCTCGGCGTACAAGCTGCTGGTCTGCCCTGTCACCCATATTTGTACGAAGTGTGGTCGCGGGGCCAATGATACAGGTCTGCTCTGCAAACCGGAACGACTTAAGAATTCCAGGCAAGCCTGACCGTAGTGCACCGTCAAAATAAAAATTGGGGGTAGTGGACGAGGCGACGAGTCCCGGTCAGCCCTGCAACTGCAGGGACGGGTGGCCTCGTCCATACTGCAGACGGGATGTGGAATGGAAGTTTGAGGCACATCTGCTTTCGCAATTGGTGATCGGCTTGTGGTGACTACGATGTCGGGTTCTGTCCACACGTTGTCGAATGACGGAACTCAGTGGACGTTGGCTGGACAGGCGAATGAGGCGCGTTCCTTTCACCGTCAGCTGACAACACATGATGGTTGAGTTCTCGTTGTGGGCGGCGCCAGCATGTCCACAGGAAAGACGAACTCAGTGGAACGCATGCAGTTTGTCGCATAGTAGACGTGTTTTTCGGGTCGTCGGCACTCCAGGCTCGTTACCGGCTTTCCCCCCTTCTTGATGACTGAATCGTATCGACCATCCTGATTGGCTGGTGTCAGCGTCAGCATCGCGATGCAGGTTTCATAGTTCGGATGGCGACTGGACGCCGCGTGAATTCCTCCATGAACATGCTCCCCACTGAATGACACTCAAAACTCCCCGGTGACTTCGCCGCCATTTCGAGTGCCCAACGCTCGCCAAACACCCAAATCAATGTTGGAACTAAAGACGTGAACGGAACCATCGGTGAGAGCACTCTGGACAATTCCGGTGTGATAACTTCTTGAAGTCACGGCTGAATAGCTGACATTCGTCAAGTGGCTGCCTTCCTGCCGAGACGCATAGTCAAGATTGTGGTACTCGACGCCACTATAGGTATAGACCACATCTGTGTTTGGAGCCATAGTGGTCGTGAACCCACTATGATGTGAATGCCCGTTGGCCCATTCCGTGTGCCCCGATCCATCTCTTGTCGCCGGAAAGAGTCGATCCTTAACACCTGTGTCGGCGTACTGCGCGACAATCTCTTTTGTTGCAGGAACCGCGGTATTGGGGGGACCACCGTTTCGAGTGTAAGCGGCCCAGGCATGCACCTCCGACGCGAGCAGCGTGTTGCTGGTGCCGTCCTTTACGGAGCTCATCGTAATTTTGGAATTCGGGAATGTAAAACCGTCACCTCCTGCTCCGCCTGATGGACTGAAAACCAGCCACGTGCCAAAATTGAATCCGTAACAAGTCGGCATCAGGAAAATGCCATTTGTGCCTGTGTCTCGACTGCGGTCCGATTTGGGGTCCGACGGACACACATAAACCGGCACTCGAAAGTTGCTGATAATCGGGAAGTTACCCCAGCTCCTCGTGAGGTCAATCTGACTGTAAAGGTTGACTTGCTCCAGATACGGCAATATCCGACCGTGAATCGACCAGGAACTATTGGACGTCGTTGCCGGATTGATTGCCATGCTCGGTGGGAACACGCCGAATGAAGATTGATAGTTATGAATGGCAAGCCCAATTTGTTTCAGATTGTTCTTACACTGCGTACTGCGTGCCGCCTCGCGAGCCTGCTGAATTGCCGGCAACAGCAGCGCGATTAAAATCGCAATAATCGCGATAACGACCAGGAGTTCGATCAGGGTAAATCCGCTGTGTGATTTCGATTTCATCTGCGTGTACTTTTAAGGGTCAGGAACTACTAATCAACGCATCCATTGAGCGGCCTGAAGCGGCATCACGGATCAGCTGCCGAAATTCTCAATTGCAAATCACATTCCCATTGTAACACACCCAAAAACTGCGGATGTTGAAGTGGCCCGGTCTGGCTCATGGCGGAAGATCCGCCACGATGCAGGAATCACCGCCACAAGCAGTCTCTAAAACCAGGGGCGTGGGATTTGGCCTGGCGATCATCCGCCGGGAATCAATGACGTCAGGTTCTGGTGTTTGGGGAGCTACTGGAAAAGTGGGCAGGTATCGATCGCCAGATGGTCACGCAGGGCGCCGTAAATGATGCGTACCTGCCCTCTTGCCTGAGGCCATGCCGAATCGACTTATAATTTTTCGTTAAGCGGAACGTCGCGATATTTAACGTGGCATGCCTGGCAATTTGAGAGAACGCGGTCCAGTTTTGTCGCAAGCGTCGAAGAAAGTGCCGCGGGCGGTGAAGATCCTGGCTGGGCATACTTCCATTCGCTGAGCTGTGATTCCATTTCCAGCGTGGTAGCTTCAGAATCTCGAAGCCATTCCTGGAATTCCATCGGCTGCTGTTTGACTTCCTCCGTCCGCAGCAATTCGGTGAAGAGTTCTCGCAGGAGAAGGGCCTCGTGAGCCGGCTCGAGGTCGGGATGATCTGCAGGCGGCTGCCAGCCAGCTTCACCAATTCGTTTCAGATGATCGGTGACATGACTCAGACGGACCATCGCCTCCGTCATGGGCGGGATTTCCTGAACTTCTTTGAACTCTACATTCAGTTCATTCAGAAACGCGACCTCGAATGGTGTGGCTGCCTGAACGGCCTCAAACAAGCCTCGATATGCAGGATTCGTTCCCGCCAGTTCGAGTACCTGGATCGCCTGGTCGGGTGAAATCAATCCAGCGGAAACACACGCGACACCTGCGGCAGCCGGGCTGCGGTGCTTCCCGTGGTGACAATGTATGTAAATGGGACCGGGAAGATCACGCACCGCCCGGGCAAGTTCTTCAATTCTCCG
>JAGQQS010000958.1 GCA_020426105.1 Planctomycetaceae bacterium | reverse complement strand
GGTTTTGTTCGGGTTCTAAAAAGCAGAACGCCGCAGATCGATCGCCTGGGCACGCAGTGTCTCGTCCGACACAGGTGTCTGCAGGGTGTATCGCAAATTCGAATTCAACTCTCGCGACTCAGATGTGCTTTCGAAGTTTTGATGCCGGTTCGTGGCTGTTCGAGTCAACAACACGGGAGTCAGAGCATTTGACTCGGATCCAGTGTGACGCGGAACTGCGTCAATCTGATGACGCGACGCAGCCGGGGACGCCGATTGATCCTCGCGTTGATCAGGCCCCGGCGGTCTGCTGCCGGAATCGACGGCTAACTGCAACCCAAAGAAAGGAGACCCGGAGTTGCTGTCGATGTTCATGAACGAGCGGTCGTACTTGCAGCCTGCCAGACTCAACAACATGAGCCCCGCGGTCACGGCAATTTGATGACTCGAATTCAGCGGCTGATATTTCATGTCGCGTTTAACAGTTTTCGATGTCGGAGTACGACTTTAACCAGGCTCGAACCGCCCGGCAACATCGCCTTTTTGTAGCAGCCACCTGCATTTACATCCATACGAAACGCCGACTTCCCGACCTGGCTGCCCGGCGATTCCGTCCCTTCCGCTCGGATCCACGCCATTCCTGTGTGCGCTTCGGCAGAAACTGCCGGTGGCGGGATCTGCAAGTCCGCGCAGCAGTCACATTCTACCGCCCAATTTTTCTACCACCACTCACTTCTTCCCCGGAGGCTGAAAACGCAGAGCGGTAAAAAGATTTCAAGCACAATGACTTGCCCAATTTTTGCACCGACAAATTTTTCTACCTTCGTCCTCTACAGTCCGGGACAGCACAGGTCGGTAAAATGATTTGACGGTAGAAAGATTTCAAGCACATCATCACGCCCAAATTTTGTACCGGCAATCACGGAATGCCGGACCGCTGAGCCATTCCTGTTGACCTGCGAGATTTCAGGTCGAAAGCGGCTCCGTGTTCTTGAGGCCGAGGGATGGTTAGTTTTGTTCCGCGCTGAAGACGCGAATCTCGACCCGGCGATTCTTTGCGTGGTTCAGCGGATCCCGTGGGTCTACCGGACGATCCCAGCCCATGCCTACGGCGTTGAACTGATTCGGATCGAGGTTGTACTTCTGAATCAATGCTTCCTTGACCGAATTGGCGCGGTCCTCCGATAGCTGCTTGACCAGACCGTCGTCCGGCAGGAGTGCTTTCATGGAAGAGTCGGTGTGACCTTCGATGACGATCCGAGCTGCACCGAACTGACCCACGATTTTCGAGATCTCCTCCAGTACAAAATCAACATTAGGATCATACAGCTCTTCGATCTCCTTGCCCTCCGCATCCTTACGAATTACTTTTTTCATCAGCTCAGAATTATTCGGAGCGAAGTGGATGATCACCGTATTCGTCAGCACTTCATCCGACTCAGCGATGATCTCTCCCGTTGTTTTAGGGGCAAAGCGCGCCTGATATTCATCTCGTTGCGCTGCATATTTTTCTTCATTTCGCAATTTCTGGAGTATGCTGAAGTCGACAACCTGGTCAAACGGGACTGACTGATGCGTTACGGATCGAATGCTGCGATAGATGTAATATGCCTGCTGCCAGACGGATTCAAACCGTGATGGATTGTTTTGATTCAGAAAGAACTGGCTGTTCTCTGCAAAATTAGTCCAGTGCGCATCGCCCAGCATTCCAAGACAGTCACTGGCCGGAATGGCATAGCCTGCCGACATCCATTCGGCAACTTTTTGTTTCGCATCCTGGGCCTTCAGAGCTTCCATCGAATCAAAGATTCCACGGACGATGCCTTCGATCAGGTCCGGGTGATCCTGAGCAAAATCTGCCCGCGCGAACCAGACGTCAGCAATCAGCTTATTTGCTGTTTGCGTATTCACAAGCATGCGATTGCCGGGCTGTTCGGACAACGTATAAATGTCCGGAGCCCACGACACACAGGCGGCGATATCCTTCTGTGCATTGAATGCTGCCGCGGCTTCAAAGGCATCGTTCGTGTACATAAATTTCACTTCTCCCGGTTGCACCCCGCCGGCAACCAGCATGCTCAGCGCGAAATACTGCGAGGGAGAATTCTGAGCGAGCACAATTGTTTTTCCTCGCAAATCGCGCACCGTCCGAATGGTGTCGCGAACCACGATTCCGTCACCACCATTGGACCAGTCTACCTGCTGAAAAACGCGTGGCATGACGCGACTGTCGCGCGGCTTGCCGGATGCATCGACGAAGCCTTCCATAAACAACGGCAGCATATCGACGGTGGCCCAGCCTATATGAAAATCGCCGGCTGCATACTTGTCACGCATATCCACTGGATTGTCGGCAAGGATCAGTTGCACGCGAAATTCGCGACCATCTTTTGTCTTCCAGACCTTGTTTGGCTGGAAGCCTTCGTTGGCATGAATGATGGGAGCCCATCCCGCCCAGACGTTCAGAGCAAACTGCACGGTGTTGTTTTCGAGCTTCGCGTATCCAGCCGTCCCTTTGACCGGAGGCAGTCGCTCGGCTGGCACGAAATCGTATTCTTTCTTCGTCGTGACGATATCGTCGGACGAACCTTCAGCGGCCAGTTCACCACTGCCGCCGCCCACATTGATTTGTTTTGGATCAAGTTGCGGAGTTTCCTCTGTGGTGTTCCGCGCTTCAGGCTTTCCACCAGCATCGCCGAAAAAACCGGCCTGCTTCCCTGCGACGTACACAAGACCACCGATGACTGCCAGCACGGCCAGATAAAATGCGAATGTGGGACGCCCGTTGGACATGTTGATTCCTCTCCTGCAACTCATTACCAGTTTTCTGTCACAGCACTGTTGACCAGCCTGCACTATGACGGAATGTGAACAGCAATCGTCGTGAACTCAACCGATTGGCCACATTTCTGTCGCAAGTATTTCGAAACGCTGGATGAATCGAGGTGGATTATTAAATATCTGCCCAGGACCGAGAACCTGGGGAAACAGCCACTAACAGGACGCAAACAAAGACAGAATCGCAATTGCGCCTGCGACCATTAGCGTTTTATCAGTGTTCATTAGCGGTTTAGAAAAACTGAGCGATCGTCAGGCGTACCGCTCAAGGGAAAAAAACCGACGCTGCCCCGGTAATTCCCAGTTCAGTTTCTCG
Source organism: Planctomycetaceae bacterium (assembly GCA_020426105.1). Taxonomy (GTDB): domain Bacteria; phylum Planctomycetota; class Planctomycetia; order Planctomycetales; family Planctomycetaceae; genus SXXK01. The sequence continues at coordinate 3,828 of JAGQQS010000958.1, read as the reverse complement.
TGATTGCTTCATGCAGATTCAGCATTGCTCTGGCCACACTGGTCCAGGCCGCAAGTTCTGATCCAGAATACTTCGGTGAGACGGCGTGTGTTCCAACCGCCAGCAGCTCGGCAGCCGCAGCCGGATCTGCTTCATATTCGGAAAGATGGGCCTCCAGTAGTTGGACCAGCACTGCCCGTTCATCCTGAGTCGCCTCTCGCGAAACAGCCCGGCGAAATGCAAAATCGAGGCGGTCCTGTTTCGTCAATCCGTCCTGTTCAAGAATCATTTCGGCGAACGCACGTGCCGCTTCAACATAGCATGGGTCGTTCAGGAGCACGAGCGACTGCAAAGGCGTGTTCGATCGCGCACGATCCGCCGTACATTCCTCCCGGCTGGGCGCATCGAACGCCATTAGCCCCGGATGCAAATACTGACGTTGCCAGTGTGTGTACAACCCGCGACGATAGAGTTTCTCGCCCGAGTCATTCTTCCATTCCCGCGTCGGGAAATTCAGATATGCCCAATAGCCAGCTGGCTGGTACGGAAACACACTCCTGCCCCCGATCGTCTCTGTCAGCAGGCCGCTGATTTTCAACGCATTGTCCCGGACCAGTTCTGCATCCAGACGGAATCGACTCTGTCGGGCAAGCCAGCGGTTGTACGGATCCGCTTCACGCAGCTGATCGCTGTCGAGCGACGACTGACGATAGGTCTTACTCATCACCATGGCCTTGATCGTCCTCTTTACATCCCAGCCGTGACGACGGAAATCATCTGCCAGAAAATCGAGTAACCGTGGATGACTTGGCCATTCTCCCTGTGCTCCCAGATCGTCAAGCTTTCGGGAAATCCCGGTGCCGAAGCAGATTTTCCACAGGCGATTCACCACCACGCGGGAAGTCAGCGGGTTTTCAGGAGATACGATCCATTTCGCCAGATCCAGCCGATTCAGTCTCTGATCCGATGTCACGCTGGTCGGCAGTACTTCCGGAAACCCAGGCAGGACTTCTTCCCCGCTGTCATCCATCCAGTTGCCACGCGGCAAAATGCGGACCATGCGGGGCGCGACAGTTTCCGTAACCAGCGTCGAGGGAATCGATGCGTCAAGGTCGCGACGCTGTTTCTCCAGGGCCGCCAGCTGCTCGCGGGCTGGATTCAATCGCGGTGATATTGTTCGATAAAACTTCGCCAGTTCCGCTCGCTGGGTGTCGTTCCGCTGATCGACTGCCAACGCCAGAATGCTGCCAATTTCAGCCGGTGGTGCAGCGCTTGCCGTGACAGGTCGCGGCGATGTGGCAACAGCGAGCCGAAAGCAGCCGATGTTGTGACCTGGATTGTCCAGATTCTGCGCCATCGTGATTTTTAGCTGAGCCCCGTCGCTCAGACTAAGATCTGCGACTGTTTCAAAGACTGCTGCATGCGGCTGGCCCGATTTGTCCAGAATCGCCCAGCCCCAGGTCTGCCCTTTGGCATCGCCGTCGATGGCCGCCTCAATCGACCATCTCCCGTAAGGATTCGCTTCCGCGGCCACGGTTTGTTCGTGAGTTGCCGTCGCATGCTGCAGCGGTACCGGGATCTCAGTGACAGTAACTGCCACGTCTTCTGTCGCCGGCTGCTCCGTCCCTGCTTCGTTTGGGGCGGATTCCAGTGAGGCAGATTCCTTTGAAATGGGAGTCGTTTCAGCCAGAGGCGATACGACGCTGACCTTAAATTCTGACAGTACAAAGTTGCCATTGCCGGCGCGCCCCGGGCCCTTTTGCGGCAACGAGTCATCCGGCAGCACTTCGAGACGAAACGCGGTTACATTTGGCGGGATCTGCGAAAACGTCAGTTCGTAGGTGTCCGTATCCGCATTTTTGTCGCTGACCAGAATCGCGCCATCAGCACGCAGATTCAACTTTGCGCCGCTGATCGATGACATTGAATCTGCCGCTAACGGAGTCCATTGAATCTGCGTCGCTTCCCATTCCGCCTGCGCCGCTGCCAGTTCTTCGGTGTCGGTGTCGAGCAACATTTTAACAGCCGCAATCTGCTCATCCAAATTCTTCAGCTCGATCGCCTGCTGTTCATTCGGCACTTTGATAAACGGTCCCCAGTTCCCTTCTGCCCCGGATCCCGAATACAACCCCCGCTCCTTGATGTCGGCGAAAAAAGCTTCGAACCGGTAAAAGTCACGCGTTGTCAACGGATCAAATTTATGGTCATGACATTCCGCGCAGCCCAGCGTAATTCCCAGCCACGTGCCGGACGTGTTACGGACTCGTTCTGCAATATATTTTGCCAGATACTCCTTGTCCTGCACGCCTCCTTCGGCGCTCATCATCCCCAGTCGATTGTAGCCGGATGCAATCTGCTGTTCCCGGGTCGGTTCCGGTAACAGATCCCCGGCGAGCTGTTCGATCGTAAACTGATCGAATGGTTTGTTTGCATTGAACGATTCGATAACGTAATCCCGAAACGGTGATACACTCATCATCTGATCACCGTGATAACCGACCGTGTCTGCGTAGCGGACAAGGTCCAGCCACCACATCGCCAGACGTTCACCGTAGTGCGGTGAGTTCAATAGTCGATCGACCTGTTTCTCGTAAGCCTGAGGCGAATGATCGTCGATGAATGTTTTGACTTCCTGCTCCGATGGGGGCAGTCCGATCAGATCGAAGCTGAGACGGCGGAGGAGCGTAATTCGGTCGGCCTCCGGCGACGGCTGCAAATTGTGCTCCGACAGCATCTGCGCGATGTAGTCATCAATGCGGTCACTGATCCTGTTGTCGGTGATGGACGTGTCAGTGGCCGTCTCGGTCGTTGTTTCCTCCTGACGAATCGGCAGGAACGCCCAGTGTCCTTCGTACTGGCCACCCTGCTCGATCCATTTCTTCAGCAATTGAATGTCGCGTTCCGAAAGCGACTTGCCGGATTGGGCGGGAGGCATCTTCAGATCCGCATCAGAGGATGTGATTCGCTGAAAGATCGCACTCTCTGCGGGTTGACCTGGTACAAGTGCGCCGCCCCTGTCGCTGTTGCCGTGCAACCCTTCCTGTGTATCCAGTCGCAAATCTGCTTCGCGCTTATTTTTATCCGGGCCATGACAGAAGAAGCAGTTGTCGGACAGAAGCGGACGAATGTCGCGATTGTATTCGACCACATCAGGAAGCGGCGTCGGGCTGTCCTGAGCGACCAGAATCATGGGACAACAGAGGATGAGCCCGACTGTAAGGATTCCTGCAACGGTCTTCCTGTCAATATGCAACAAGGGTGGGCGCATTTGAGATCTCGATCATGAACGCGCCGACGGATGGCTTAAAGATCCGCCGAACGGCAGTTTAAATGGAGGACGCCATGAAAGCGGCCCGGCTGGGAACACGAACGTGAATTGTACACTTTCGCCTGAACGGACACCCTGGTCAACTGAATCCGCCGTGTTTTCCGCAGGGGGGGCCGTGAAGCAACGCGATTTACACTTTCGTGAGATGAATTTCCAATGTTGCGTTTCGCCCATTGTCACACGCTGTTTCCGGTATCCTCGACGTGGTCGGCAGTGTCGGTTGTCGTCGCGGATGGTGGTGAAGTAGAGAGGCGAGGCTCCATCACCATGGACCGTCCAGGCTCCGGATGAGCCGCGGCATAAAGAGCTTACTGCCAGACAGGAGTCACACCCGCCTGGACAAAATCGCGGAAGCGATTTGCCGAAATTCTCAGTGGAACTGCGCTGTGTCTCGCTGTGAAGCATTTATAAGCAACATAAACAGGGAAAACCCCTTCATCCGGCCTGTCTGCACCTTCTCCCCTTGTCAGGAAAGAAGGGACTTCGACGAAGCTTCCGAAAACACGACGAAAAATGCTTCA
>JAGQQS010000957.1 GCA_020426105.1 Planctomycetaceae bacterium | reverse complement strand
GATAAGCGGAGTGGGCTTGTGGCGGTGAAGTCCATTCGAGCCGCAGTGCAACACATTTGTTCAACGCCGAAGCGTGCGTAAACCATGAAAGAGTGACATTCTCAACCATTGGCCATGGCTCTGGCCTTGACTCCTATGCGGGACGATCGATTTGCGTTAAAGGCTACGCTATCTCCAATATGCCGGATGACCCCACTACAGTTATTTACATCAATCCTGATGGCAGTCGAAGTACCCTGAAGACCTTCGTTGAAGTCCACCTGCCATACCTTTGGCGGCATACGGAGGATCCAATTGCCGTTTCAGGTACTCTGATCATCAACGATCGGGGCGACTTGCCACGGTATACGCTGCGGGCTGTTGATGTGCGCCCAGCCAAAACGAAGGTTGGGCTCGAGAGTCGTGCGCCTTCATTTGGGTGCTGAGCAGAAGGCTAACCAATAGGCTTTGACTTCGCGCGTGCGGACGAATGACGCGGAATGAGGATCACGGATGAGCGGAGTGCGCTTGTGGCAGTGAGGGCTCGTTGAGTTGAAGCTCGTCGATCGTCGGATCGCGACATTTGTTGAGGTTCCTTGGGTCGCTGGGCCGGTATTCTGCCGTTGATTCCTGTTGGCGACTTGCTACCCTTAAGCCGGTGAAGGTTAGGAGTCCCGTTGCAGCCGTTTGCTCAAGGAAAGTCCTGTGAATTTGCTGGCGATGATGACATTGGCGGTTCTTGCGTCCAGTGAAGACACAGAAAAAGCTGACGTGTGGGTTCGAGTATCATCGAATCATGTTGAAATCGTAGCTACGCCTAAAGACGCTGAAGCGGTGCGAAAGAAGGGTGGAGCAGGCATATTGGTGCAGTGTACGTCGCTGAACATCAACTACACCGCTGAAGGTAAAGTGATCGAGTGTGAAGGCTGCACTTTTTACACTTCGACAGGAACATGTGGGAAAGCAAACTCGGCTGTGTTCGATCAAGTGAAGGGGATTCTCACGCTAACATGAGAAGAGACCACGCCCGTCGAGTGGACGATTCGTTCGAACGAAAATGGCGAACAAAAGATTGTCAGCCAATCCATGCAGATCACTCTGCCAAGTTCCGAACTTGGTACGCCACGAGGCCAAAGTGTTTTACCTGCACCGTTCACCCGGTCAGAACAACTATTTGACTCTGATCCAATTGACGACGGGCCACTCTCAAGAAAATTCGACCAGCCACCGCGAATCCCTGAAAACGCAAAGCCAACTCAGCCTAAGTTCGACAATGACAAATGATCCAACTTCAGGCTTGCGTCCGTGGATAGCCCCGGCCGTTGCAAGCGTCAGAAACGTGTCCGTTCCCGCTGCGTACTTCATAAACAGGCTTGGAATATTCTTTAGCATCACAACCCTCACGCAAGTTGTTTCAGTGGCATCGAGTTCAATCACAAATGTACAAGTAGGCAGTTGCCATGCGCTCCCTCATCACGATCACTGCCGTAATATTCGCCATTCTGTCGCTTGTCAGTGGTTGTGGTTCGCGGGCCAAATCGCGTGATGCCTCATCGCAGGATGTAAATGGATTTCTCGCCCAGCTGGAGAAGGAATTGAAGCAGTTTCCCAGCTTTGGTCCGGGTAGCAAGGGGGGCAATCTGGAAATATAAGAACAATGGATTCAACTTTTTGTGTGGATACCACCGAATGCTCGCCGGACCGAGTGTCCGCTATTGCTCAAGAGGCATATGATAGCTGGGACAGGATTGACTCGTTCGGTGCTCGTGGCAAAGGCAGCGGCGGCAATCAGTTCAGTTTCCACTTCGACAATGAAAGTACTCATGTATTTGTGGACGTAATAGGATATACTGAGGAATCAACAACGAAGATTCTCTGTCTTGTTCGCGCTGTGGAATGATGCCAGCATGATGGTTTCAGCACACTTGAAAATAGGGCATAACAATGGGTAGCAGACGAAGCCCGCGATCAACCGACTTGGCTTGCGTTGAGTCAATACCTCGGGCTCGCTGAACCCAAACGTTATGCGATTAACATCAGACTGATCCTTTCCACGGATTCAAGCGGAAGCATTCAGAGTTACCAAAATGCAATGTGCAAATGGATCAATAAATTTCTCCATCTGCCTGCTGGTTGTCATTTGTGGCTGCGGTTCCCCTTCATCCAATTCGACCGCCGGATCAGATGCAGACTATTTGCGGCAGTCCAGTGAGTATCAGCGACAATTGGACGATAGCGCAAGGCAGCAGGCTGAAGCACTGCGTCAATCAGACCTTGCTGCCAAACAGTTGGTCGAGAGCCAGCGACAACTTGATGAAAGTGCGAAATAATTAGTCGAGCAGCAGCGTCAGTCGAAGATCTTTGACGAACAATCTCGCGCTATCGAAAAACACCTTGAAAAGACAAACGAGCAAGCCACAAGAATGGATGTCCTGCTCAAACGATGGGAAGAGCAGGCTGATCGGCAAGATCGCATACTGAAAACCAACGAAGAACGAAACGCAATGAAACCCAATTAATCGCATAGTCGGGTAGATTCGCCCTCGCATTTTGTCTTTCTCACTGCCAACTGAACTCGACTTCGATCCCGTTCAATGCGACTTGGACGCTCAACATGCGTGGAGAGCGCCCCCGCGAAGTTCCACCTTTTGCGCCATTGCCGCTTGTCACCAGATAAACCATGCATTGGAATCGTCAATTGTCAAACTCAGGAGTGGGAAGCAATAGTGAACCCATGACGCGAGGAATGCTCCATTTTGCTGTGATTCATACGGCGGTATTCACGTTCCTTGGTCTATGTTATTTTTTAGTTTCTGATTGCGTCATATACATTTTGTTCATGCTCTCGTACCCAGCATCTTGCGCAGTAGATTGGATTTCACGAAGTGAAGCATTTCCGAATGTTGGGCGCACAGCTTTAGTTTGGATCGTGATCCTCATGCTGAATCTCGTTTCAATGCTTCAATGGCTCGCGGTAGTCGCCCTGTATAGAAGAGTCGTTCGTAAGCCGAGAAAAGAAACTTCAGGCAAATGAGGAACTCGCATCCACTGCCGCGGTGCAGTGTCATGCGTCAACATGGTCCTCCTTGCCATGATTTCGGCAATGTGGCTCGCGTTTCTACTTGATCGTATCATCCGAGGTGTGGCGATCATTGAGGAATGAAATGACAAACCTGAAGAGACACCCTGCAATTCGCGTGTTTATATTCTGCTTTGTTGTTTTGTTCGCTTCGTTACTCATGGTGGGGTGCCTTTTGATCTACTGTCTGCCGCACAGATTTGAATCACCGGTATCACAAAGATTGACGAATAATTATCATCTTGGTGTCGTGGGACAGTGGATTATTTCGCACTATCGGAAGACCGGGCATGGCCCTCCGTTTGTTGCAGACGGCAGTTCAGCAGCATTGAAGCACAGTTGGCGAGTTTCCTTTGCTTGCAGTCAGAGTAGGTTCATCAGTTCCAAATACAATTTCGCATTAAGTCCTGAATCCCGGTTGAATCTGTCATTGGGTGAGCATGTGGAACATGTCGCAAGCGCAACCGGAGGAAAGATTTCGCGCGCTACGGTATTTGCGATACGGCATGAAAAGGAGGAATCCCGGTTTCTGGAACACTGCCAAACTGACACCACAGTGGCCTGTCCAGTTGCATTCTATCTTGAAGGGACTGATGTGATGTGGAATTCCGCGGATGATGCTCCAACCGTTCACTGGGAATCTCTGGACTCGGTCAGCGTGCTTTTCCTTTCATTTCATAAGGACAGTACGAAGGAAACAGAATTGTGGATGGAGGTGAATCGCATGTCTGGGATAGAGCTTAAGCGATTGATGTTCGTCCAGTGATGTCCACCCAAGCTGCACTTTAGGCAAAGAATTCAT
>JAGQQS010000956.1:2253-4092 GCA_020426105.1 Planctomycetaceae bacterium | reverse complement strand
GCTTCGGTTCAAACCAGGTGCTTTTCGGGGGCATGATAGCGCCGGCGTCAGAAACCGACATGAGTTGATCGAGCGTCGTCGGATACATCGAGATTCCGCACGACCAGTCACCTGGGATGCACAGTCTTTCCAGTTCTTCCGTTCCTCGAATGCCGCCGACAAATTCAATCCTCGGGTCCGTACGGACGTCGGCAATGCCGAAGATCGGATGCAGCACACGTCGTTCCAGAATGGCGACATCCATGGAATTGATCGGATCATTGACATACAGCGGGTCTGGCGGAATTGTGAGCTTCCACCAGCGATTATCGATCAGAAAACAAAATGAACCGGGCGCGTCAGGGACAGGATTATCCGTCGGTTCCAGGTCCCCCAGTTCGTCGAGTTTTGCGAGTAATTCTGAGACCGTATGACCGTTCATTTCCTTCAGCACACGATTGTACGCCAGGATCCGCAACTGCCGCGCGGGGAACAGGACAGACAGGAACCAGTTGCATTCCTCATCGCCGGTGCCACCCCCGGGAAGCCTGCGTCGGAGTTCGTTTCCGGCACGCCATGCACTCGCTGCGCGATGATGTCCGTCCGCGATGTAGAAGCAGGGCACGGCGGACAGCGCTTCCACAAAAGGTTGTGCGTCTTCTATTCGCCACACCGTGTGCTGAACTCCGTCCGCCGCGACAAAATCGTACAGCGGCTCCTGCTTCGTGGCAGCGGCCACCATAAAGTTGATTTCTTCGACGCCACGATAGGTCAGAAACACCGGCCCGGCGTTCGCGTTCAGTGCCAGAACATGACGCGTTCGATCGTCTTCTTTGCTTTTTCGGGTCTTCTCATGTTTCAGGATAAGATTGTTCTCGTAGTCGTCGATGTGGCAGCAGCAGACGATTCCGATCTGGGAGTGCCCTCCCATAATCTGACGATAGGCATAGACGCAGTTCGCCGGATCCCGCTTAAGGACGCCGTCGCTGACCAGCTTCTGAAAATTCTCTGAAGCCTTGTCGTAGACATCCGGGTCGTACGGATTTTTTGCAGGCGGAAAATCGATATCCGGTCGGACCACATGCAGAAAGCTCAGTGGATTTCCCGCCGCCAGCGCAGCGGCCTCTTCACGATTTACCACATCATAAGGAACAGAAGCTACTTTAGCGGCGAGTTCCGGAACCGGACGCAACGCCTGAAACGCCTTGATACGGGGCATGCACAATTTCTTTCGTCAAATTCTTCGTTACCAGATTGATGCCTCCACCAGTCCAGACCGGTTGAACACCATCCCCGGAACTTCAGTGGAAGCAGACAGGAGCCCGGACATCTTAAACGGGAGAACGCGGGGTCTCCCGACCGTTGAGGACTGCCGCGAGTTGTGGCGAATCCGCAGCGACCATGCTATTCCTGAGGCGTTGGCCGGTAGGGCCATGCCGGATTTCCGGGCGGATCAGGTCGATGAGGAGCTTTCCCAAGTCCAAAGTCCTGCGGTTTCATGTTCATGGTTTTGTAGTAAGCGGGATCGTTGATGAAGCAAAAGAAAGTGGGGTAAAAGGGATCGATAAAATCGACGTCGGCTTTCTTCGGGACCTGGCCGCCGGTGAGTTCGATTGCCGCATTGACAATCAGTCGTCGCAGATCTTCATCGACAAAATCCAGAGATGCACCGGCTGTCGTGCAGAATGATCGGCCGGTTTTACCATTCGGTGCGGTGTAAGTATGCAGCCATGCGAGAGGCTGCATGGGTTTATTGCGGGGGTCATCGACGAGCGTCTTTGATGCCGGGTCAAGGGATTCTGTGATCGCACCGCGAAGCAGGATTGTGTCGGCCGCTGTGAGGTGCGTGACACCGTAAAC
>JAGQQS010000956.1:0-2193 GCA_020426105.1 Planctomycetaceae bacterium | reverse complement strand
CCCGGTTCCGTGACACTTCGGGCACCTTCCACTTTGTGCTTTCCATGATGCGAAACCCACTGTTCACCCAGAATCTTTCGACCAAATTCGTCATAGGTCAGCGCGTCGCCAAATTCCTCCTTACCCTGAAAGGCATGGGTTGCAGTTCGCAATCCGATCACTGGCTTTCCGGCATTCAGATAGCCAGTGATATGTCTCGCCTGCATCGCGTCCGGCCTGCGAAACCGCGTCGCCACTATCAGCAGATCGGCAGAATCCAGCGCCTCAAGTCCGCGCAGTCCCTGTTGATTGTTGGGGTCAATATATTCTGCACCGTCCGGCCCGAAGGCAAACAGAACCGTACACTTGAAGCCATGCTTCTGGCTGAGGATTTTGCCGAGCATGGGCATGGTCTCTTCGGATCGGTATTCCTCATCCCCGGAGATCAATACGACGTGTTTCACATGATCGCCGGGATGGGCCGGTTCAAACACCAAAGTGTCATCGGCACAGGCGGGGATTGAAACCAGACTGGCCGCAACCAGAAAGACACTACTGAGGCAAAAAAGAATGCGATATCGCATGAAACCTGACCTTTCAAAAACTAGTCACAGCCCTGGCCGGAGTCCGGGACCGGATTATTCGGAAGGGTCAGTTTAACAGGGCGACCGCGGTTCACCAGAGATGGCGGCAAAGTCACGAATGAGTCCCGCCTTCAGCGCGGGGAAAATTCCTGGAGGTACTGGCTTAGATGCAACTTACGTTCTGTGTTTTGCGAGGACATATAGCGAATCTTTCCGAAGATCGGACGTTCCGGACCCCATGCCCGATCATAACGCCCCAGCACCCAAAAGATGCCTGAATAAGAGTTCGGATTCCGACCATCCACCGCGAAGCGATTGTTGAGTTCGATCATCGTCTCCAGCGCTTCCCGCGGCGTCACAGACCACTCCAGTATCTTCTTACCCCACAACATTCGCAGGTAATTATGCATTCGGCCGGTCGATGTTAGTTGAAACTGAGCTGCGTTCCACAACGCGTCATGAGTCTCCGCATTTCGCAGCTGGTCGAATGAATAAATCACCGGGCGGGGATCGGACTCGTGGCACTGCAATGTGGTCTGAGCCCAGTCGGGGAGAGATTCATACCGATCAAAATCCCTGCGACGAGAGCACATGTTGAAACCAAGTTCGCGCCACGTCACGAGTTCATCCAGAAACGACTCTGCGTTCTCCGACATGCCCCACCAGCCAGCTCGACTCCCCCGTGTTTTTTTGGCGTCCGCCAGATCGTCGATCGACCACGATTCCTGCGCCGCCAGGCTTTGAAATATTTCATGTGCTGAGATGTGACCGAAATGCAGATACGGCGACAGTCCGCTCGATACCTCTTCGTCGGGCTGATTGCGATCGGCCGCATACCGTGGCAGCCGACGAGCGAGAAACTCAGCCAATTGTCTGCGTGCCGCAACAGAGCCACCGGTCATCGCCGCTTCTTTCACAGTCTGATCAAGCGGCAGCCGATCAAGTGCGGCGGATGCCAGGTTGAGCAACAGCAAATCTGCTGAAGGCCACCGCTCCGTAAGCTCCGACGGTGGTGCCACAAGGCGAGGGGTCTCCGGATTCGAAAGCGGTTCTGGTTCCGGCATCGCAGGCAGGTAGACCCCGAGGTTTTTCTGCAGATAACGGCGAAAGGCATACGCTGTGGGAAATTCAACCTCCGCTGTATGCATGGGAAGCAAGCCGTTTGAATCTACGGCCTCAAGCTTCACGCGAATCCGTCGAGCCAGGGCATCGATCATGCGCGGCAAAAAGAAACACGGAAAGTCGTCCGTGACTAACGCCACCGCTTCCGACGCAAGCCACTCCATCATCCCTCGGCCCTGCCCGACTGATGTCTCGACAAACGGGAAATAGCAGTGCGAATATTTTGCCGCATGGTCCCGATTGTCTCGCATCCCCTGCAGCACGAAGGCATGCATGCGACGACTCGCCCAGGGATAGTCGAGCCGCAGGGCCTCCACTATCAACAGCGGCTTCCGATAAGATCGAGCCAGTTCAACCGCGCGCTGCAGCGCGAAATTTGACGACAGACGACGGCAGGCCGTCATCCAGTACACCACAAATTTTCCGTCCAACCGCGCGGGCTGATTGTTCAGATCCCGAATTCGTACCTCGGGTGTTTGCAGCATGTTCGAGAGTCCTCGCAAGTTTG
>JAGQQS010000955.1 GCA_020426105.1 Planctomycetaceae bacterium | reverse complement strand
TCATCACTCAGAGAGTGATGACTACTTTTGTCACACGTGTCCTCGTGGCCTCGTACAACACATCGGGACTCGTGGCCTCGTCCACTACGTCCAACCCGAAAATCGGCACCCACGAAAGCACCAAAATACAGAATGGCGTTACGAAATTGACTGACAAACGAAAAGTCTGCGTGGTAATCACGGCGCGACCCAGCTACAGCCGCGTCAAGACCGCACTCCAGGCGATTAAGGAACATCCGGCACTGGAACTGCAACTGGTCGTTGCCGCGTCTGCGCTGCTGGATCGATACGGGAGTGTGGTTGACCAGATCGAACGAGACGGGTTCCATATCAACGAGCGCGTTTTCATGGTGCTCGAGGGTGAAAACCCAACGTCGATGGCCAAAACAACGGGCATGGGGATTATGGAACTGGCGACGACGTTCCTGAACCTGAAGCCCGACGTGGTGGTTTCGATAGCAGACCGCTATGAGACGATTGCGACCGCAATTGCAGGATCGTACATGAATATTCCGGTGGCTCACATCCAGGGGGGTGAGGTCACCGGTTCGATTGATGAGAAGGTTCGGCATGCGGTTACAAAACTGGCCGACGTGCATCTGGTCGCATCCGATCAGGCCCGCCAGCGAGTCATCCGGCTTGGCGAACTGCCGCAGCAGATTTTCAACACGGGGTGTCCCTCAACCGATTTAGCGGCGGAGATTGCAAAGAATCCGAAGCTGGATTTCAACCCATTCGAAAAATACGGTGGCGTCGGTAACGTCGTCGATATTACGGAGGGTTATGTGGTTGTATTGCAGCATCCGGTGACCACGGAGTACCAGCATTCCCGTCGACAAATCGAAGAAACGCTGCACGCCGCGGCCAAACTGGAGCTGCCGGTACTGTGGTTCTGGCCGAACGTCGATGCTGGATCAGATGGCACTTCATCGGGGATCCGCGCTTTTCGGGAAACCAATCGTTCGAGCAATTTTCATTTCTTCAAGAACATGTCCCCGCATGACTTCCTGAAACTGTTGCTTGGTTGCAAATGTCTTTTGGGGAATTCAAGCGTCGGAATTCGTGAGTGCGCGTTTCTTGGTGTTCCCGTCGTCAACGTCGGCTCCCGGCAAGCGGGTCGGGAACGCGGCAGAAACGTGATTGATGTGGAGCATGATCGGAATGCAATCCTGACTGCGGCTCAAAGTCAGATACGTCATGGTCGCCACCAGAGCGACCCGATCTACGGTGACGGCACGGCCGGGAAACGGATTGCCGACGTCTTGAGTACGTGTGATCTTCCCATCGAGAAGAAATTGAGTTATTGATGCGAGTGCTTGGAATTGTAACGGCGCGGGGGGGATCCAAAGGGATTCCTCGCAAAAACCTCGCACTGCTGGCAGGCAAACCACTGTTGCAGTACACCGCCGATGCGATCGCGTCCTCGCGGCGACTCACCAGAACAGTCATCTCCACGGACAGCGAAGAAATCGCCGTCGCCGCACAAAGCATGGGAATCGAATGTCCGTTCATGCGGCCGGAAGAACTGGCGCGGGATGAAACACCGACGATTCCGGTGCTGCAGGATGTTGTCCGACGGCTGGAGGCGCTGGGAGAAGCGTATGACGCTGTCTTCACATTTCAGCCCACCAACCCGTTGCGAATCACGAGTGATATCGACGGTGCGATTGAACTGCTCGAAGCAACTCAGGCGGATTCCGTCATCGGATACAGCGACGTCGGAGAGCGGCATCCTGCGAGAATGAAATTAATCGATCCGACGGGATGCGTTATCGATCCACCGTTCGCCGAACAATTCGAAGGCCAGCGTCGTCAGGAACTGCCCAAACTCTATCTGAGAGACGGTTCGGTCTATCTGACACGGCGCGATGTGCTGATGAACGACGATTCGATTAAAGGCAAAGATTGTCGCGCATGGCTTATGCCAGTCGAGCGGGCCATTAATATCGATCATGAATTTGATCTTTTTTTGGCGGCGCAGTTGTTGGCTCTCGGTCCGGAAAAATTTCCTGGTCGGGCCGCATGCGGGATAAATGGTTGATCCGACAATGACTGCAAAGCCGAAATTGTTGATTGCCGAATGTCAGGGGTTTTCGGATCGGGCGCTTGAGATTCTGGCCGGATCGTTCGAAGTCCGGCTGGCCGATCTGGACAGGGCAGGGCTGCTGCGGGAAGTCGCCGCGTGTGAGTTCCTTTGGGTCCGACTGCGTAACATGATCGATGGTGAGATCATGGATGCCGCGCCGCATCTTCGCGCGATTATTACGAACACGACCGGCTTGAATCACATCGATCTCCTGCAGGCGGAACGCCGAAAAATTTCTGTGGTCTCACTGAAGGGCGAAAGCGAATTTCTCAAACAGATTCGGGCGACTGCAGAACATACGATTGGGCTGACGCTGGCGCTGCTGAGAAAAATCCCTTCCGCGCATCACCATGTGTGTGAAGGCCACTGGGACCGCAACGTTTTCAAGGGGCGTGAAATCCACGAGAAGACTGTCGGTATTATCGGATACGGCCGTCTGGGAAAAATCGTCGCAGGGATGTTCCAGGCCTTTGGCGCCCGGGTAATCGTTAATTCCCGGGAGTATGCAAACGGCACGCAGATTGATGCTTTTCCGGTTGTCGAGTTAGCTCAGTTGCTGCAGCAATCCGATATTGTCTCGCTGCATGTCAATTACGAACCGGCGAATGATGGCCTGATTGGCAAGTCCGAGTTGGGACTGATGCGGCAGAGCGCCGTGCTGATCAACACGGCGCGCGGAGAGTTGATCGATGAAGACGCGCTGGCAAGTGCTCTGGAATCCGGATCCATTGGGGGAGCGGCTATTGATGTTGTCCGTGACGAGCAGGTCAAAGGAAGTGCTTCTGCGCGTCTTGTTGAGCTGGCGACGAACTCAGGCAGACTGATAATGACTCCGCATATCGGTGGAAATACGCCTGAGTCGCTGTCAAAGACTGAGATTTTTCTGGCACAGAAGCTGTGCGAGTTTGGAAAAGGGGTTAGGAACCAATAGCCAAATGGCCCGCAGGGTGCTGCGCACTAATTTGGAAAAGGGGTCAGGAACCAATAGCCAAATGGCCCGTAGGGTGCTGCGCACTAGTTTGGAAAAGGGGTCAGGAACCAATAGCCAAATGGCCCGCAGGGTGCTGCGCACTATTGGTTCCTGACCCCTTTTCCAAACCAAACCTGATGAACAGAAACTGAAACACTGGATACCGTGAAAAGCGATCAATGAAACGAGTACTTGTTACAGGAAGCAGCGGCCTGATTGGTTCTGAGGCTGTCACATTTTTCGATGCGCTCGAGATGGAGATCATCGGTGTTGACAATAACATGCGGGCTGAGTTCTTTGGCGAGAAAGGTGATACGACCTGGAACCGTCAGCGGCTGGAACAGGACTGCCGGCATTTTAAACATCAGCAACTCGACATACGCGACCGGGCGGCAGTTCTGGATCTGTTCCGAAGGAGTAAATTTGATCTCATCATCCATGCGGCGGCTCAACCCAGTCATGATCTGG
>JAGQQS010000954.1 GCA_020426105.1 Planctomycetaceae bacterium | reverse complement strand
AACCGGTGGCTCACGCCACCGGCAATGGATATGTCGGTCCTCCGGACCTGAAACGCGCAACGGCAAAACCAAGACTCAGAGGGCGGCTAAATCGTCTGCCTTACAAATCAGGTCGCGAATGATCCCGTTCATCGAAACCTGTCGCGCATTCCTCTGGCAGCATTTTTGAAAAACGGTTAGATAGTCCAGTTGAATTATCTCGTATTTCCGGCGCGATGACATGGAGGTCAACTGTGCGCAATTCATTTCTGTCGTTTTCGCTGCCGCTGATCGGGCACGAAGAGATTGATGAGGTCGTCGAAGCCCTGAAATCCGGCTGGTTGACATCCGGTCCCCGCACGAAGCAGTTTGAACAGGATTTTCGCGATGCGGTCGGGGCTCCGGCGGCCTTGGCGCTTAACTCCTGCACGGCGGGATTGCATGTGGCTCTGAAGGTCCTGAACATCGGGCCCGGCGACGAAGTCATCACGACCCCCATGACATTTGCTGCATCCGTCAACGTGATCGAGCATGTGGGTGCGACGCCGGTTCTGGTCGATGTCGAGCCGGACACGTTAAATATCCAGCCGGACGCAGTTGAGCGTGCCATTACGCAGTACACCAAAGCCATTATTGCCGTCCACTACGCTGGCCATCCGGTTGAACTGAACGCGCTGCGGGCGATTGCGGAACAGTACCATCTGCATTTGATCGAAGACGCCGCGCACGCCGTGGGTGCCAGTTTTGAAGGCCAGCCGATTGGTTCAGGATCGAATCTGACCGCGTTCAGTTTTTATGCCACGAAGAATCTGACCACAGGTGAAGGCGGAATGCTGACGGGTGATGCCGAACTGCTGGATCACGCACGCGTTGTTAGTCTGCACGGGATGAATCGCGAAGCATGGAGTCGATACTCAGCGGGCGGCAAGTGGTCGTACGATATTGTCGAACCCGGCTTCAAATACAACATGACCGATATTCAGGCAGCGCTGGGTCTGCAGCAGCTCAAACGCTTCGATCGCATGCAGGACAGGCGCCGTGAGATCGTCGAAACATACAACGCCGCCTTTGGCGATCATGCCGCTTTTCTGACACCCACCACGCGGGAACACGTCACCAATGCATGGCACCTGTACGTTCTGCGTCTGAGGCCCTCAGAACTGACAATCAGCCGCGACCAGTTCATTCAGGAGATGACGGCCCGCAACATCGGCACGTCAGTCCATTTCATTCCGATTCATATGCATTCGTTTTACAGAAACAAATACAACTACGCCCCGGATGATTTTCCGGTCGCCCATGCAGCATTTCAGCAAATGGTCAGTCTGCCACTCTCGCCGTCCATGTCTGATCAGGACGTGGCCGATGTGATTGATGCGGTACTGGACATCCGCACGTCATTTACCCGACGCCGCGCAGCGGCATAGTCGTCCGTGGACTCGCATGCGGCTCCCCTGTCTGTGATTGCCGCTCCACCTCGTAAAAAATCACAGATATCATTGAGAACCCCTGACAACACCCGCGGGGGCTGCGGCGGCCTGTTGACATGGGTGTGCACAGGCTTGTTTGTGAAACGTGTTCTGACTATATGTGCGTGTGTCAGGAGTTCAAACCTTACTCGATCTGACGGCCACGCTGCATGCCAAAGATTGCCGTATTCATCGCCGTTGCTGCTGTGTTGCTGGGATTATTATATTTGTCCCGGCAGCCGCCAGAGCAGATTGTTGTCTCGGGGTTTGTCGAGTCTGATGAAATTCGAGTCGGCTCGCGTGTGGGCGGGCGTGTGCTGCGAGTTTACGTCGAAGAAGGGGCCAGCATTTCGAAGGGCACGCTGCTGGTAGAACTGGAACCGTTCGATTTGTTGGAACGCAGATCCGAAGCGGAGCAGATGTTAACGCAGGCAACGGTCGCGTTTGAAAAGGTTGCTGCAGGATTTCGAGCCGAAGAGATCGCTCAGGGAAAAGCTCGAGCGGCGCAGCGGCAGGCAGAACTGGACAAACTTCGAAACGGCCCGCGACCGCAGGAGATCGCCGCCGCGGAGGCGGATTTACGTCTGGCCAATGCGCAGCAGGAACTGGCCCTGAAAGTCTATCAGCGTGTTGAGTCACTGTTTGGCAAACAGGCGGCGGACAAGAATGCGCTGGATGAAGCAGTCTCGCAGCTAAAAGTTGCACAATCCGCAGTCGACGCCCGTACAGAACAGTTGCAGGTCCTGCGAGAGGGCTCGCGGGCGGAAGATATTACGAAGGCAGAAGCCGCGCTGGAAGAGGGATTGCAGGTTTTGAAACTGCTGAAAAACGGGTATCGCAGTGAGGAGATTGCGGAAGCAAGGGCACGACGTGACGCAGCCGCAGCGACGGTGCAGGCGATCGAGCGGCAGATTGACGAACTGAAAATCGCTTCGCCTGTCGACGGCATCGTGGAGGCAATAGAGCTGCGGCCTGGTGATCTTCTGGCGACGAATGCTCCAGCCGTTTCCCTTATTGATCGACAGCGCCTGTGGGTCCGTGCCTACGTACCGGAGAACCACTTGAATCTGACAACTGGCCGCAACATGCAGATCCGGGTAGATAGTTTTCCGCAACGCGTTTTTCAGGGAGAGCTTGCCTTCGTGGCACGGCAGGGAGAATTCACGCCCGCGAATGTACAAACTCCGGAGGAGCGGTCGAAGCAGGTTTTTCGCATCAAGGTGAGATTGACAGAAGGCTTCGAACAACTTCGACCGGGCATGGCTGCCGACGTGATCCTTCCGGCAGCAGGCGGTTCACAGTGAAAGACATCGCGATCCGAATTGACCATCTTTCCCGCGAGTTTGGTTCACTGACCGCCGTAAGTGACGCGAGTTTTGACGTTGAACGCGGTGCAATTTTTGGACTTCTGGGACCGAATGGCAGCGGGAAATCGACAATTATTCGGATGTTGTGTGGTGTGCTGGAGCCATCGTCCGGACATGCTTCGGTGCTGGGTTTTGATGCAGCAACGGAACCGGAAAAAATCAAACGCCGTATCGGCTACATGTCGCAGAAGTTCAGCCTGTACGCGGACCTCAGCGTCAGCGAAAACCTGAATTTCTACGGTCGCATTTACGGGCTGGAAACCGTGCGACTGCAGCGCCGCTTCCGCGAAGTTGTTGAACTGACCGGAATCGGCGACCGTCTGAACCAATTGGCGGGGACGCTCTCCGGCGGCTGGAAACAGCGGCTGGCTCTTGCGGCGGCATTGATTCATGAACCGGATGTCGTGTTTTTGGACGAACCGACAGCGGGAATTGATCCTGTTGCGCGAAGACAGCTCTGGGATCTGTTGTTTGAGCTGTCAGCACACGGCGTCACGCTCTTCGTAACAACGCACTACATGGACGAAGCGGAGCGTTGCACGGATGTCGGCTACCTCTGGAACTCCAGACTGATCGTCTGCGGAAAACCTGATCAGCTGAAGCAGTTGCCGGATGTCACGCCGCCCGGTACCGAACGCTGGGAACTGGAAATCTCGCATCCGGCCGCCTGTCTGCAACCGCTGCGCGCCATACCGGGAGTGCGTGATGCGACGTTGTTCGGGCAGACGATTCACGTCCTTGCCGAACAACAGGCATCACCTCAGAAGATGATGGAAGTGCTTGGAGTTACTGAAAGCGACATTCAGTATCGTCCGATTACACCTTCGCTGGAAGATGTCTTCGTGACGCTGAGCCGGTCTGCAGTGCCAGGACGCCTGACGCACCCTTTAAAAGATAATGTCTCGTCTCCTGATTCGTCGAGCAAGGCAGGAGGGCAGGTGCCTGCTGCCGAGGAACCTTCCGCACGACCGCTGGCGAGCGGGCCGCGCAAAGAACAGGCGCCCGGCTTTGGTACGGCGAGGCAGAGATCAGGACGGTGCTCCGGGTTTGTCGCAATTTTTCTGAAAGAATTTTCGCACATCCGGCGCGAGCCGGCGACTTTATTCTTCACCCTGCTTGTTCCGGTCCTGCAGACGATTGTGTTCGGCGTCGCGATTAATACGGAAATTGAAAACATCCCGATGGTTGTCTTCGATCTCGACGGCCGCCATGATGCCCGTGAACTTCAGGCAGCGTTCCTGAATACACGAACATTTAAAGTCGTCGAACGTGTACTGGATGAGGAAACGTTTTTTCGTACGATCACCTCCGGGCGGGCAAAGGTTGGCGTTCGAATCCCGGCCAACTACAGCGACCACTTGCTGGCAGGCGAGCAGGCGCAGGTACAGGTCCTGATCGATGGCAGTGATTCGCAGGTTGCCACCACGGCGATGAATACGGCAAACCTGCTGGGACTCAATCTGTCGATTGCTCGTGCCAGAGTTGTAGCGACTAATCACTCAGTCGCACCGGCGCGCAATGAATCCGGAGCCGCGGTGTTGCCCATTGAAATTCGAACTCGCCTGCTGTTCAATCCGAATCTGGAAAGTTCGCATTTCTTTGTACCAGGCCTGGTGGGCATCATTTTGCAGCTTGTGACGCTGTTCCTGACGGCGTTCGCAATTGTGCGTGAGCGAGAACTTGGCACGCTGGAACAGCTGTTCGTAACTCCGGTCAGTCGAGCAGGATTGTTGCTCGGGAAACTCGCACCTTATGCCGTGCTGGCTTTTGGTGAGACGCTGATTGTGCTGAGCGTGATGGTGTATCTGTTTCAGGTTCCAATCCGCGGTGATATCGGATTGCTGCTGGTGCTGTCGGGCCTGTTTCTGCTCTGCGCTTTGGGGCTGGGACTGTTTGTTTCCACAATTTCGAAGACTCAGCTTCAGGCATTTCAATTTGCGTTCATCATCATGCTTCCGTCTGTGCTGCTGTCCGGGTTCATGTTTCCGCGCAGCGAAATGCCGACTCCGATCTATCTTGCGACCTTCGCCATTCCCGTAACCTATTACCTGGAAATTCTTCGCGCGATTGTCCTTCGTGGAGCAGATCTGAAGGATATTGTTCCGTCAGTCATCGGCCTGGGTACCTCAACCTTCGTCGTTCTCAGTTTCAGCCTCATGCGCTTCAGAAAGCAACTGTCCTGATCCACAGAGCCGTTCGCGTCACCCTTATTGAGCGCGTTCCCGAATTTGCGAGAGTTCGTGAGTGAGTCTCATGGCGGCTTCCACCAGTGTTCGACCGGCCGGGACATCAAGGCGCGTACTCGACGCTTCATACCCACCCGTCTCCATCGCCCGCGGTGTGACGATGTAACCAATATAGCCGTTGGCATATCCGACCAGACAGGTCGAGATCTGATGTTCCTGTCGAATCCGCGCTCTAAGCTCAAGAGCATACTCGACAAATAATTCGCCCGGCACAGCAACGAACGCCACGTCACCCACTTCCACCACCTGAACTTCAGCCTCGAGTTGATCCTCTTTCTTCGAAGGATCGTCCGCAACGGCCTTGGCCCGTCTTACGGCCGCGACCAGCACGCGATGTTTATCTTCGAGGAGCTGCATTGCGTTGGGAGACAATCCACTCGCTTTTGCCTCTTCAATACTCATTGTACTCCGGCTGAGTGCAGCTTCTGCTTCAGTGACGCTCATGACCGGACGTCCTTCGAGACGTACTGTGCGAGACGCAGCATTCAGAAGCACGTCATTCACGCAGGTGATAAAACCACTGGTTTTAATGACTTCCCCCGCCAGCGTTCGTCCGATCCGCTCGATTTCCTGGAATGGGTCGCCGCTGCGGTTCACCGTCACATCCCCGCAGGCTCCCTGAGTGAATACGGCGACGCCTCCCATGAGACTTTCGACGGCCCGCGACGCAGCACCGGGGAATTCACCGGACAGCAACAGATTTGAAGACCCCAGCACCACAGGGTGTCCGGTAAAATTGAACACCGTGGCAATGGTTCTGCGTTCGTCCCGCTCTTCTATTCGCAGTACTCCAACCTGAGGATCAATCACATCGTTGTTTCGCTGTTGGCGATTCCTTGTCAATCCCTGAATCTGCCCGGATGCGAAGCCAGCCCGGGCCGGAACACGGCCAGCGTGAGCCTCAAGTATTGTATCGGTAAACTGCTTTCGCAGAAATGTCCGGAGCGATGGCTCTGCATTGATCTCCGTCTCGCCCTGCTTCTGATAGTAAGAAGGTGCCGAATGATTGTGCGCTGCACAAAGCAGAATATGCGAAGCAGGAATCTGAGTCGCTGCAGTGATGTCCTGGCGAACCATGTTCGTGAATTCAGCATCCAGCGCCATCAGATCGGAGCCAACGATGACGATTGTTGTCGCATCGTTCTCAAGCACGACGGCACGGACGCAAAGGTCGTCGTGGACACCTTCGAACAGTTGGTCACGATCGAAAAAGCCACCCATGTGCGTCGCGAATGGTGGTACAATACTGCGTTTAGCCGCGCCTGCCCGGATTCCGGATTCGGCGAAAAGTGGTGGTGAAGTAATGGCAGCGAAGTATCCGCACAGGACGAGCAGGACGTGTGTTTGATATCTCATTGGAATCTCGTACAGGTTGGCTTGTGGAATTCTGAGCAGTTACATCAATTCGCCAGGGATCCGTCTCTGAGCGACGT
>JAGQQS010000953.1 GCA_020426105.1 Planctomycetaceae bacterium | reverse complement strand
CGACGCGTTGCAGTTGCAGCTGCTGTCAAACGGACTGGACGCAGATCCCGAGGTCGCACGACTGGTTAACGAATACCGGAAGCTCGAAAAGACGCTCGCGCCCGATCAGACCGTGGGCTCGGTCGCTGAGTGGAACGAAGGCCGCGATGAACGCATTGGAATTCGTGGATCGTATACGGATTTTGGAGAACCAGTCGATCGCGGGCGTGTACGCTTTCTGGGAACTGCGGCAGGGTTTCAAACTCAAACGTCCAGTGGAAGACTCGGATGGGTTCGGCAGGTGACCAACGAACACAATCCTCTGACAGCCCGGGTCTACGTCAATCGCGTATGGCACTATTTATTCGGCGAGGGACTTGTGCGGACGCCTGATGATTTTGGTCATCTGGGGGAAACGCCGTCTCACCCGGAGCTGCTCGACTATCTGGCCACTCGTTTTATGCAGGAGGGCTGGTCAACGAAGAAGCTGATTCGGCTGCTTGTTTCATCAGCGACGTGGAAGCAGAAGAGCGTTCCTGAGCTGGCCGCAGTCGAGCTTGATCCGGAGAATCGTTTGTGGCACCACATGCCCATGCGTCGCCTCGAAGCGGAGGCCATTCGGGATGCGATGCTGAGCGTGAGTGGGCGTCTGGACAAAACTTTATACGGCCCGGCTGTTGAACCGTACCGGACGGCCGAAGATGGACAGAAACGTCTTTTCAAAGGTCCTCTTGACGGTGACGGTCGCAGGAGTATTTACACCGAAGTCACGCTGATGGAACCTTCGCGATTCATGGCTATTTTTAATCAGCCTCTTCCGAAACAATCAGTCGGTCGCCGGGATGTTTCGAATGTACCCGATCAGGCACTGGCTCTGTTGAATGATCCGTTTGTCACCGCGATGGCAAAGTACTGGAGTGAACAACTTCTGCTCGATGGTTCAAAATCCCCGGAACAACGCGTCCGGCAGATGCTGGAAAAGGCACTGGTTAGACAACCACGGTCGGAAGAAGTTACGGGTCTGCTGCAGCTGACTCAACGCAGCGCAGAATTACGCGGCGCGTCGAGTGAGTTGCTGGAGTGTCAGGTTGCCTGGCAGGATGCAGCCCATGTGATCTTCAATCTGAAGGAGTTCCTCTATGTCAGATAGAATTATTGAGCACAGCCGATCACAATTCAGAAATACTTCACGCCGTGAATTTCTGCGTTCTTCAGGCATGGGGTTCGGCTGGCTCGCCTTCGCCAGTCTGGTAAATCCTGCGTTTGGTACAGGAAATCCCGAGGCTCCGGATTTCGCGGCCGCATCACGACTTGATATCGCACCGCGTGCAAAGCGCGTCATCTTTCTGTTTATGGACGGCGGCGTTTCGCATGTTGATTCATTCGATCCCAAACCCAAATTGTCGAGTCTGCACGGTCAGCCGGCAGTCTGGCGGCCGGACCCTTTATCACAGGCCGTCAGTGCCGGTCGCAAATGGCTTGGAAGTCCCTGGAAGTTTAAGCAATACGGTGAATCCGGATTATGGGTCAGCGATCTTTTTCCGCACGCCGCAGGGGTGATTGATGAATTGTGTGTGATTCGTTCATTGACCGGCGAATCGCCGCTGCACGGAGCCCAGTCGCTGTTGATGCATACGGGAAGATCTGTCGCTGCTGCGCCGAGCATGGGGTCGTGGATTTCTTACGGCCTTGGCCGGGAGAATGAGCAGCTGCCGGGGTACGTCCTGCTGAACAATGACTGGATTCCGAACGGCGGATTTCAGAATTTTGCCAGTTCGTTTTTACCCGCCACACATCAGGCGACACTGGTTCGCGCCAAAGGCGTTCCGGTTGACAACATTACAGCTGCCGATCCTGAATCTGTGCAGCGCGCAAAGCTGGACTTTCTGAGACAACAGGACAGCCTGTTTGCCCAAACGCAGGGTGCCAGTGATGCGATTGAATCGAGTATCCGCAATTACGAAACCGCCGCTCAGATGCAGACGGTGGTGCCTCAGTTGTGCGACGTCTCAGACGAGACTGCTGAGACACTGAAATTGTATGGGGTGGATCGGGAGCATGATTTTGACCGGTATTATGCACTGCAATGCCTGCGGGCGCGGCGCCTGGCGGAAGCCGGAGTTCGCTTCATTGAAATCACGTGCCCGAATACGCACGCGAATAACTCGCCATGGGATCAGCATGGCGAGTTGAAGCTGCGACATACAGAAAACGCACGGATCACTGATCAGCCCGTGGCGGCATTAATTACGGATCTCAAACGACGCGGACTGCTTGATGAAACGCTTGTCGTCTGGGCTGGCGAGATGGGACGCACACCACACAGTTCAGGAAGCGACGGCCGCGACCATCATGTCAGTGGTTATACCATCTGGATGGCGGGCGGTGGCATTCGTGGAGGAATGACGTATGGAGCTACCGACGAGATGGGCATGAGTGCTGTTGAAAATCGGCTGGATATCCACGATATCCACGCGACGATTCTGAATCAACTGGGCCTGCACCATGAGCAATTGACCTACCGCTTTGGAGGGCGTGACATGCGGCTGACCGATGTGCATGGTCGTGTCATTCGCGAAATCCTGAATTCTTAGTTGTCCTTTTATGCCAGCAATGCCTCGATCGCCCGGGCTGGCAGAACGCCGGTCAGTCGCTGGTCGAGTCCCTGAAATCGGTAGGACAACTGTTCGTGATCGAACCCCAGCAGCTGCAGTACGGTCGCGTGAAAGTCGCGGATGTGAATGGGGTCGCGGACGATATTGTAGCTGAAGTCGTCTGTTTCGCCGTAAATGGCGCCGCCTTTCGCTCCGCCGCCCGCCATCCACATTGAAAAGCAACGAGGATGATGGTCACGGCCATAGTTGTCCTTCGAGAGTCCGCCCTGAGAATAGATGGTGCGACCAAACTCACCGCCCCAGATTACCAGCGTATCCTCCAGCATTCCGCGCTGCTTCAGGTCTTCCAGCAAAGCATAGCAGGGCTGATCGATGTCTTTGCACTGATCAGGCATGCGCCCGCCGACATTACTGTGATGATCCCAGTTGTTGTGATACACCTGTATGAATCGAACTCCGCGTTCCGCCAGTCGCCGGGCCATCAAGGCCGTGTTGGCAAAGCTGCCCGGTTTTTTCGCGTCTTCGCCATACAGATTGAAGATGTGGTCTGGTTCGCTGCTCAAGTCCGTCAGTTCCGGAACGCTGGCCTGCATCCGAAATGCCAGTTCATATTGCTGGATCCGTGTGTGTGTTTCCGGATCTCCCAGCGCGGCATAGTTGATTTCATTCAGCGCGTTCAGGCCGTCGATCGTGCGTTTGCGGATGGCAGTGGGGACCCCAGGAGGATTGTTGATATACAGAATCGGGTCCGCACCGCTGCGGAACGAGACGCCCGCATGTTCGCCGGACAGGTAACCGGCACTCCATAGCCGCGACGAAATCGCCTGTTCCTGTTCACGATTTTTCGGAATTGCGACCAGCACGACAAATGTCGGCAGGTCTTCGTTCAGACTGCCAAGGCCGTACGAAGCCCATGATCCAAGGCACGGACGACCGGTGATCTGATTGCCGGTCTGCATTGCGGCAATGGCCGGCTCGTGATTGATCGCTTCAGTATGCAGGCTCTTCATCCAGCAGATTTCATCGGCCTTCTGCGAAAGATAAGGCAGCAACTCCGTGTTCATCATCATGCCACATTCGCCGGCCTGACTGAACCTGAATTTTGAGGGAGCGATCGGGAAGCGAGCCTGGCCGCTGGTCATGGTGGTCAGCCGCTGCCCCATACGAATTGAGTCTGGCAGATCCTTGTCGTACCACTCCTGCATGACGGGTTTGTAGTCGAACAAATCCATCTGAGACGGTCCGCCCACCATGTGCAGATAAATGACCCGAGTGGCCTTCGGTTTGAAGTGTGGCCCCGGTGGTGAGTAAGAAAGTTCGCTGCCGCGCGCGGCGCTGCCGAGTGAAGCAAGTGCGGCTCCGCCCAGCAGGTTTCTTCCAGTGCCGAAGAAATGGCGTCTCGTCTGCAGACCGTGGAACTCCTGAAATATGTTCATTGTCTCACCTACTTATTTAATGCTTCGTCGAGATTCATGATTTCGTTGCAAACCATCGTCCACGCCGCCAGAACTGCCATATTCAGATTTTCATCAGGCCGCGATTCCCCCACACTGGTCAGGGCCTTCGCGTCTTCCGGGTTGTCCCGGTAGTAATTCAACAGCTCACCTTTAGTTGCGGTCACGACGGCCGATTCTTCCGGCGTTAGCGAACGACTCAGCACGCGTTGAGCAATCTCATGTATGATGCCGGCATCGTCGGTGCTATGCTTCAGCGATCGTTCCGCCAGATGGCGAGCCGCTTCAACGAACTGCGGATCGTTGAGTGTGACGAGGGCCTGCAATGGCGTGTTCGTGCGTTCGCGACGCACGGTGCAGACTTCGCGGCTGGGCGCATTGAAGGCCTCAAGATTCGGTGGCGGAGCCATGCGTTTCCAGAACGTATAAACTGAACGACGATACAGGTTCTC
Organism: Planctomycetaceae bacterium; assembly: GCA_020426105.1. Taxonomy (GTDB): domain Bacteria; phylum Planctomycetota; class Planctomycetia; order Planctomycetales; family Planctomycetaceae; genus SXXK01. The sequence continues at coordinate 503 of JAGQQS010000953.1, read as the reverse complement.
GCCGCTGTCCGCCACATAGTTGCGCGTGTTTCCTTCAGGCAGACCCACCATATCCCAGATCTTACCCGGCTGATAAGGTTTCGTACCCGGTCCATACATTTTAGAAGACAACAAGCCGCTGGCGGACAGAGCGCAGTCACGTACCATCTCCGCGTCCATTCGAAATCTTGGACCGCGTGACAGCCATGCATTGCTGCGGTCTTTCTCCAGCTTCTCTGATGAAGTGACGGCCGCCTGACGGTAGGTGGCACTCATCAACATCTGTTTGAAGAAACGTTTCACGTCCCAGCCGCTTTCCACAAAATCGACAGCCAGCCAATCGAGAAGTTCAGGATGACTCGGCAGAACCCCCATCACACCGAAATCTTCAGCAGTCACCACGATTCCCTGCCCGAAAACCTGTTGCCAGAAGCGGTTGACCGTGACACGGGCTGTCAATGGATTCCGGGGATCAACCAGCCATTGAGCCAACCCCAGACGATTGCGCGGCGCAGCCTCCGGAA
>JAGQQS010000952.1 GCA_020426105.1 Planctomycetaceae bacterium | reverse complement strand
TCGGCAGCAAGCGTGTCTTCCAGCGTGGCCTCAGACGCGAGTGGAGAGAACTCAACGCGTGTCAGTTCGCTTCCGAGTCGCCAGATTCCGACTTCGATTGGCATTTTCAAGACTTTCTTTGCGACTGATTGTTTGCATCCATGATGTAGAGGAGCGACGGCTCAGAACTTCATACCAAAGACCGCATTTAGGTAGTATGTAATACTTGTTTGGCTTGCAGCGTCATACTGGTGGGGCGGATGATTGTGCCAGAGTTCCGGGCAGAACTTTTCGACCCACGCGAACTCGATATGGCTGACGACGGCACATCGTTCCATGTCATCGGCGTTGCCATAAAGAATCTGCGCGACAAGATAATTGGTCGCACGGTGGAGAAGTTTCAGATCCAGTTCAAAACCCTGAACTCCCGCCGCGTAGCCGGTATTCCAGAAGGCGACTTTCAGAATCCCCTTGCCAGATTTGAGCGGCTCGATTCTTTCGACACGAATCGGGCAACAGTACGGCACACACCGTTCACCAACGTAGCCGGGGATCATTTGCCAGCCGTACCAGCGGTTTGGCTGTAGCATGAATTGCGTCATTTAACAGGGTCCTGTGGGGGCTGGAATGATGTTTCGATTCACTTCCGTGTGAGGGAGCACGCATTTCGACCCTGGATTCACAGTTTTGTCCTGGAGGATATGACTTGCCGAAGGACGTGTCGAACTGCATAGTACACAAATGCCAGCCGACAAAATTCGGCTGCATGCCGTGTGGACACCTTCGGGAGGTCCCTATATCTGCTGGCTTTTTCATGCGTGTGATTGGATCGTTAGAAATCGAAAAGAGACTTTTGAAGAATCCTAGGAGGCCAGAAGACACCCAACACCAGCCAAACGTTATATGGGTAACGAGTGCCCATAAAGAATCGAGTGTCTTTGTCGTCTCGACAAAGTTCGCCAAGAAATTTGCCTTTCACGCTCTGAGCTGCAGCCTCATCGGATCCAAGTCGTTCTGACTCACGAAGAAACAGCGTTCCAAGTTCCCAGTCTTCGCACATCGCGACGTGGGGTTTCTCAGAGTCTGAGCACTCAAAGTGATAGTGAAACGTGTACGGGATTTTTCGGAGTGGGTTCTGTTGCGGGCCAAATAGTTTCATCTGTCGAAAGAGTTTCTGCCAGTCAGCCTTCCAGTTGATATCTTCAACCGGCCTGATTTCCATATCGATGACACGCTTCGGACGCACTACTCCCAGTGACATGCGTTCTGATTCGAAGCGAGCCTTTAACTCATTCACCGTGTAGTGAGGCATTCTGTCGATGATCTCACGACGCTCTGCCCACTTATTTGCGGTCGATAATGGCTCTCCGACGACCCTAATAGAATCGAGGTTTGGGCGATGACTTTCCGGACGGTTATCTTTGCCCGGCTTTGGCTTCTCAGTCTCAACATCAATCCACTGGTACTTCCGAAATTGCTGAGCCCTCGGACGATAACGGTAATCAACTGGATACAAACGAACCCACTCAAGATTCTGCGTGATTCCAGCTGTGCAGACCAGCTCCTGATAGCCCTCTGATGGGTGAGGATACGTCATGACCGTGATCAGGACACGTTTCGTTTGCGTCTCGCTCATTTACAGATTCTCAATTGGAAGTGACGTGCGCTGGGCAATTCTCTCAGCAACTCGCGAACGATGGCAGCAAATAGCATCGGCTTCCATGCAAACCAGAACAGAAGGAGTCTCGCGTATCAGCGAAGCCACGCGGTCGATTGCCTCTGCATTCATGGCGAGAGTGGTTGCTTCGTATTGGTCAAACAATTTGGTTCTATCGTCCATTGTGTCGAGGTTCTGCCGAAGATTCGACTTGATACCAAGCTCGGGAACGTGAACGTAGTCGATCTCAAGATTTGCAGTGAGACGCTTCAGAGTACTGCGGTGGAATCCGTAGCGGCGAGCGATGGGGTTGTGTCGAACGTCGATAAGACGGCGAACACCACGCGCGACAAGCAAATTCAGAAAGGCATCCACGGACTGTCCTTCGTAGCCCGCAGTATAAACGGCAGGCTCAGCCGTCGCTCGTTCAGCAAGTTTCTTTCGCTGACTGTTGACTGTGTACTCAGGATAGGACTCGTACACGTAGTCGAGCAGCTTATCTGTGTTCCAGTTGCTGAAGCGATTGATGATTCGTGAGACATCTCGTTGAACGGAAACGTCCGGTGAATCAATTGAATCGTTGTTACTCAAGCCCCAACTGGTTTCCCCAAACTGAACGATGTAGCCTTCATTCTCCAGCTTTCCTGCCTCCTGATAGAGCGAAAATGAAAACGGTCCCAGCTTGTAGGGAACGAAGTCGTAGAAGGCACTCCCACCGTTCGACGGATATTCATGGCGCAGTAGAAACGACCACTTTGTCAGCTCAGTTCGGAGAACCGGACGGCCAGCAACTTTCAGTAATTCGAGGATTGTTTTTTGACGGTTCAGCATTCCGTGGCTCCAGTTTTTTTCACGACGCCTCTATTGGAGGAATTCCGCAAAGAGGGTTTGCCGCGTGTTGTAGTAATCTACAACACAATGTGGATCGAGGTACAAAGCGGCTGTCAGTTCCTGTTGCCGAGTCTCAGTCGCAAGTCTCCGGACTTTCTCGGCGTTTTCGAATACGGTCCCAAAATTCTGTCGTTCATTCAAAGTTTGGAGACTCCCAGAATTGCATGCATAGCGGCGGCGAGGAGTTGGGTGCTGGCAGATTCGACTTGGGTGAGTTTGGCTTCCAGGGCGTCGCACAGGGACAACAGCTCGGTGAATCATGACGCGACTTCAGCTTCCGCAGAACCAGCTACCGAGGTATGTGCGAACAGCTCATGTTAAATGCGACCTCTTTTGACCGGACATGTGCCCCCATCGAAGCAGTCTGGATCTGCTTTGAATGCACGAATCAGTTCCTTTCGGACTTCTGCGCGATCTTTGAAGACTTCCATCCAGATGCTGAAGTAGCCCATTTTGGCCGCAGCATTAGAAATGGTGACAGCGTTAGACATTGTAGGGTTTCCAAGATACATGACTCTAAACTGAGTGACTTGGGCCCACTGTTCTTTTCGCTTACTGACCCCATCAAACGCGATCCCCTTTTTTGAGTACGATTTCGCCTTTTGCGGGCTCAGCATAAACCCAAACATGTCAATCGTGAAGTTGGCGGCTTTCGTGATGTGCTCTCGTAGACGAGCCCGAAGCTCGACTCGCCCGTCGGATGAATACTTGAAAACTCGGAATGTGTTGTCCAAATGGGGCCAAACGTATCGAGTCTCCAGACCTCTTCTTCGTCGGTTTCCCAAATGTTGGCTTTTGTAACTGTTGCAGGAAGAACATGACAGCAGGAAGTTCTCCCACAACAACGCACGTTCCGGGTGCGGATCTTTTGGGTAGATATGTTCGACGTGGAGGTCCTGTGGATCTTTAGCCGCTTCGCAGTAAGAGCATTGTGCCCCGAGCGCGGCGATGAGGTCTGCCTTGGCACTCTTGTAAGCAGCATAGGCGCGAGGCGAACCACCCTTCTTTACTGGCTTCATGGAATTCTATCCTCCAACGTCAGTGCTCCGTGCAAATCCAGGTACGCTTGGTATGCGGGATTTCGAGCGTATCGATTTGACAATCCAGCAAGTTTTTCCTTGAGTCTTTGAAGTTCCTCACCATTACTTTGCTTTGCCAGGTCCAACAGCTCAAAATACTCCTTTGCTGTATCCAGCATCTGCAGGTATCGAACGCTGACTTCATGGTCTTCGATCCCCATTACCTTGAATGCAATCTCCTCTAGTCCTCGGTCGGTGAAATCACCGAGTATTTCCTTATTCAGATGCTGTAGTTGATGCTCTGGGACCGCTTGGACGACAAACGGCGAATGCGTCGTTGCGATAAACTGGCATTGAGGGAAAAGGTCTTCCAATGCCGGAACGATCATCCGCTGCCATTTTGGATGCAGGTGAACGTCAATTTCATCAATTAACACAATCGCAGACGCCTCCAAAAACTCTCTTCGTTCAGGCATCTCCAGCGAAAGTTGGCGGGCAATGTCGACGAACAATGAAAAAAGCCGCTGTTCCCCATCTGAAAGTTGAGACAGTGTGTAACTGTTTCCGCTGTTATCGAGGATCTGGATTCTGGGGGTGAGTCGCACCTCTATACTGAACTCCATGGCCAATTTGCTAGCGCTTCCGTCTACCTGCGTGGCTGATAACAGCTCGTAGAAAGACGGTATGATGTTCCGCTTTTTAGACGACCTACTCAGTTGGTCATCAACGACGAATTCGCCATCAGAACTAATGACTACGGACGCACTATCAATCTCCTTGAAATTGCCGGGTGTAGCCCCGAAATGTCGCATGACGGCGGACTTCAGCATCTTGCTTGCGTTCTGGATTTTAGGCGACGTCGTCTTAGCCATTTCCTTCGGAATACGAACCGAACAGTCATAAGGCTCAAAACTCCACCGAAAATCACGAAAACGAGCGGAAAAACTCCTGAGCACTTGTAAGACAAAGCCTCGAATCATTTCGCTCCGCCCAAAGTTTGGCTCTGAGTTGCCAACCGGATTACGTTGCACGGATTGCTGATAAAGCCAGTCCTCCTCTTCACGTTCTCGTTGCTCTGTGGATCCTTTTTGTTTTCGGATCCGGCGACTAATAAAGCTGCCGCAAGTGGCCTCTACAGACGAATACCAAAGCACCAGTGGCGAAGGGTTGGCTGCTCGTCGTGAGGCTCGTTGACCAAGGCGCCGTGCGAAGGTCGCAAGGCCAATCTCAGTCCCTTGATTCGAAAATAGATGTGCGGACACCTTCAAATCAGATGCCCCCATACGAATGTCTTCGTCCGTCAGTGGACTCTGCAGCTTCTTTCGATTTGGACGCACAAAGACGGCAAGGAGTGCACGGAGAAGCGTTGTTTTGCCAGCACCATTTTCCCCGACAAGGAGATTAAATCCAGGCCGGAATTCAAATGTGCGATCATCGAACTGCCGTACATTCAATACAGATAGTTGACCTAAATACATCCATCAATCCTCAATTGCCGATCGCGTAGAAAATCTGACGAAGGCGACTCATGTTTTGGGTTGCTGAACGGCAAACGTTAGTGATCGCCCAGTTGAAAGCGTCGTGCGAATAAGCCGATCAAGATCTGCTGACTGGGTGTGGTTAGTTCCAATCCAGGCCTTGCTGACCAGTGCAGCGAAGTCACTGTTGGTCATGTACCGACCAGCGTTCTCAAATGAAATAAGGCGACCGCAATTAGGGCCCATCATTGACTCATCCACCTCAATTCGGGTCCAAAGGTCCAACGGAATGTACATTCCTTTGATCATTTCTACGTTGTCAGGATGCAGCACCAAACGCGGACAGATTTTTAGAAAGAAAGGATTTTTGTTAAGTCGAAAATCATCTTTTGCCAAAGTGTCGGGAAGCGATGACAGTTCTGCCTGTACCTGTTGCATGCTCTCAATCTCGCCCGGCAGGTCTTTGTCGTTGGCAAAGCGAAAAACAGGTTTCGGACCATCCGACATTGCTTTGTATTGAACCATCACGCAGCTCCGGTAACTTTCGTTGAAGTAGATCAGGTCTGTACCCGTAACTTCCTCGAGTGGCATTTGGTCAGTCATAATCACAGTGAGGTCACAATTTGGACCGGCAAAGACGGTAGAATTGTGCGGGCCGACACGAACGGGGTTGCAGCCCTCAAAGTGCAACAAGTCCTGAGTGATCATTTGGCGTTCCCGGAGTCGGACACTTTCAAGACCGTCAAGAAACGATCGCGGAGTGGTCCCATTCACGGGAACTGGATCCCACCCGAGAAGTTCATCTCGATTAATGCCAGCAATGTTTAGGGAAACTGCAACGGTATCTTTCTGAGCAGCAAGTACCTCTCGAACATCTGGTGCAAGCGATCGAATTCTTTCTGCCCTTTCACTTGAAAATGCTGAAAGAATCGCGGCAGCTTCGGTCGAGAGCTGTCGAATTGTGTAAATCAGATTTTGGAATGTTCTTTCACGAATAATCCCGCCATCTTCAATTGCTGACCGTGCAAATCGCCGGACGTCACTGTCCATTGCGGCGAGGACGGCGGAAGTCAGAATCGGTTCTCGAAGGGCGCGGATATCGTCTACTTTCAGCCTCCTCAAACCCGTTCCGGCGGAGTTTTTGCCCCTTCCTGGATGCCCTGAACCGATATGTGTGATCGCCTCGGCTGTCGTCAGGATCAGACATACTAATGGTGATGTCGAGGAATGATCGAATGTACGCACTGATTCACTAAACTTACTCCCGTCCAAGAGCGCTTCTTCGAAAGTGAGTTTGCGGTTTGACTGAATTCGGAGCAAAAATGCGGCTGGAGCAGACATTTCAGGATCTCTCCAGCAAGTGATGGATTAAGGCGGAGAGGAGTTGGGTGCTGGTGGATTCGGCTTGGGTGAGTTTGGCTTCCAGGGCGTCGCACAGGGACA
>JAGQQS010000951.1 GCA_020426105.1 Planctomycetaceae bacterium | reverse complement strand
AAAGAAACCAGGCGGCCGGGTATGCGTTTGTCAGGACGTTTCACAGTTTCCCGCGGGTTCTGTGCTATACCGCGATTTTTCGCCTGCAATGCGGTGTCTGCAGCGGCTGATGCAGCTCCCTGTACGATTGCCGATGGAGCGACCTTATAGGTTTCAACGCTTTTCGGCGACGAATCCTCGTTCGGTGTCTTCTTCGGGGGCATCTGTTTACCAACCATCGCGAACCTCGACTCCAGTGTTTTGGGGGCTGAGCACAGGCCGTAAACCCGACTTGTCAGACCTGGTGGCGAAAAACCACAAGCGTTTGGGATTGCCGACATATGCGACCGGCTGAAGTGTAGTGTCGCAGATTCGACGTACATTTGAAGCCGTGCTATCCTCCGGAATATCAGGGTTCTTGTCAGACCACAAATCAGCGATGAGAGTCGTCGAAAATGCGAAGTGTGCTGCTGCTCCTGCTTTCATGCCTGCTGCCAATGTCGGCTGTTCGCGCTGATCCTGCGCCCCGCATGAATTTCGTATTCATTCTGATTGATGATCTGGGGTGGGCTGACTTGTCCTGCTATGGCAGTACATTTTACGAAACACCGCATCTCGACGCATTGGCCGGATCAGGAATGAGGTTCGCGCAGGCGTGTGCGGCCTGTCCGGTGTGCTCACCCACCCGCGCCAGTATCATGACAGGACGACATCCGGTCCGCGTGGATATTACGGACTGGATCCCCGGCCAGACGGTGAACCCGGACGCGTCGCACCGATTTCTGCAGATCGAAGATCGCGATCAATTGCCGCTCGAAGAAATTACTCTGGCAGAAATCCTGCGCACCGCGGGATATCAGACGTTCTTCGCGGGCAAATGGCACCTGGGCGGTCCTGGATATCTCCCGACGGACCAGGGATTTGAGACAAATTTTGGCGGAGGGCATTGGGGACAGCCACCAGCGGGATATTTTGCGCCCTGGAAGAATCCGTATCTGCAGGAAAAATACGCAGGCGAATACATCACGGAAAGACTCACGGAGGAATCCGTATCCTTCATCAGCAACCGCGATCCGTCGCGACCGTTCCTTCTGTTTCTTTCACATTACGACGTGCATACTCCAATTCACAAAGATAAACAGCACTTTGATTATTTCGAAACCAAACGCAGTAAAATCGACACTGAGTCGCCCCCGATCAACGAACGTCGAGGTGTTTCGAGATCGCGGCAGGATCATGCTGAGTACGCATCAATGGTGTCCGCGATCGACGACAGTGTGGGACAGATTGTTGCGGCGCTGCGGGATTCCGGACTGGAGGATTCCACCACAATCATTTTCACATCGGACAACGGCGGACTCTGTACTCTGCGTCACGAAGGTCCTACCAGCAACTTGCCGCTGCGTTCCGGAAAGGGCTGGCTCTACGAAGGCGGCATTCGAGTTCCTTTGATTGTGCGCGTTCCGGGCATGACGACAACGGGCTGCGTATCGCAGGCTCCGGTGGTAAGTACTGACTATTTTCCGACAATTCTGGAGCTTGCTAAAATCAACCTCCCGCCGAATCTGATCCTGGACGGCAAGAGCTTTGTGCCGCAATTGCAGAATAATGCGTCGGGCGAGACACGCGCTTTGTTCTGGCACTATCCGCACTATCACGGTTCGCTGTGGACGCCAGGAGCCGCCATGCGTCTCGGTGACTGGAAGCTGATCGAATTCTACGAATTTGGCGACGCGGAACTCTATAACCTGGCGACTGACCCGGGGGAACTCCGGAATCTGGCGGCCGCGGAGCCCGATCGGTTTGACAAAATGCGCCAGCAGTTGCGAGCTTGGCAAACAGAGCTTCATGCCAGAATGCCGCGGCCCAACCCCGCGTGGATTGAACCCTGAGCGGCTTCCAGCCCGGAAGAATGTGCTCCATCGAAAATCAGACGAGTATTGGCCTTCCCTAATCTCCCTCGATAGAATGCCAACGTGGCGGGCACCGCGGAAACGTCTCGGTGGACCGCTTTAGTCAGCCTCCCCCCTGAATTCCCTCCCTCTGGTTGCCCGCCTGGCTTCAACGTATGAGAACGATTCTACTGCTCTTCACGAGCCTGCTGTTATTCACAACTGCGTCGTTCAGCACTGTCCTTAAGGCTCAGGCTTCCGGTGAAAGTACGCCAGACGAGACAACTCCGGTCACCGCGATCGACTACCTCCGAGACGTCAGTCCGATTCTGCGTTCCAAATGCGCAAGGTGTCACAACGAAGTCGATCCCGGCGGTGGTCTCCGGCTGGACGCTGGTGAAGAAATGTTAATGGGGGGCGACAGCGGAGTTGCCATCGTTCCGGGGAACAGCGGCGAAAGCCGACTGATTCTGGCCGTGATGCAGAGTGGTGACCTGAAGATGCCGCCACTCGATGAAGCAAAACCTCTCGATCCGGAACAAATTGCCATTCTGCGACAGTGGATCGACGAAGGGGCGATCGTTCCGGACGACACTTCCCGCGTGAGACATTGGGCTTTCGAGAAGCCGGTTCGACCGCCAGTGCCGCAAAATTCATCGCACGATGTGTCGGG
>JAGQQS010000950.1 GCA_020426105.1 Planctomycetaceae bacterium | reverse complement strand
CTCGTGAACCTTACATTTGGAGGGACTCAGGACGTAAAGCGATCGGCATGAGTATCAAAAATCTGCGCAATCTTCCTGATTTACCATGTCGTTGTTTCATGGATTTCTCCCCATGTGGGCTCAGGCTTCCGAGTAGTTCTTTACCAAGGGTGGGGTGAGATTTATGCTGACGGCAATCACAAACCGATGGATTGAAGAGCCCTTTGTTGCATTTTGAGTCGAAATTGCGTCCATCGACGAGTGAAGTCGTCGGTTTTTTGTACCGTTCGGAGTAGGTCGCTCATGCCGCCATTCAGTATTTTTAAAGCTATTCGGCAGATTTTCGCACGCAAGAGCAATACAAAGGTCAAGTCAAATCGACCTCTCCGACTGGTTCAGCTGGAAGACAGGCGGATGCTGAACGCGACGTTTGCTTTCAACGGAGCGGCACAACTTGACTTGGCGGGTTTCACTAATACTACCGCGACCCTGACAATCGGTGAGACAGGGGCTGCTCCAGACGCTGAATTGACATTTACGCTGGACGCCGGCACATGGTCAGGCACCAACGTCGTCGGATCGATTACTGGAAACGGATCAAGTGTCCTGACCGTAGAGAAGTCCTTGTTTGCCGACAATGCCGCCGACCAGCTTAGCATCAACATTAACGCACTGATTGCGGGAGCGGACAACGTGAATGTCCTGCTTGGCACAGATGTCACGTTGCCGGATTCTCCGATCGACGGTAGTCTCAATATCACGTCAGACGGAACAGTGACCCTTGGATTCGCGATCGACGGTGCAGGCAACGATTTTTCTGTCGATACGACTGGTGCAATCTCGCAGACCGCAGCCCTCTCGAACATGGGTGACCTGAACTACGATGCCGGCACCACGATCGACATCAATGCATCAATAGCCACTCTTGGCACTGTCGATATCGACGCGTCTGGTTTGACAACCATCGGAGCGGCAGGCGACATCACCTCGGGCGGAGCTGTCACGTTTGGCGCAGCAAAGGCGGGACTGCTGACCACTTCCGGGGATATCGACACAACGGACGACAACATCACGTTCAATCGCGCTGTGACGCTCGGGGGCGATGTTGATTTCGATACCACCGGAACAGCTGCCGGCAATATTCATTTCGCATCGACGATTGCAACTGCCGGCAATAATCTGACTCTTGATGCCGGTAGTGCGGGCGATATTGATCTGGATGCTGCGGCGACAGGTGGAGGCGATCTTATCGTTCGCGATGGTGCGGTTCAGGAGTATAATGTCCTGACATTCGACAGCGTTGATATTCTGGATGCGACAACCAGTGTGACGTTCCACAATGCCGTGACTGTGAGCGCCAACAACGCGAACGGTGGCTCTGATGCATTGAAAGTGAATACTCCGGGGTCTGTGACAATTGATGGAACTGTCACCGCAACGGCCATCGCAGGACTCAACATTGATATCGATCCGGTAGACATCAATGTCAACGCAAACATGTCTGCAAATGGCGATATCGATCTGACTGCGAGCAACAACATTTCAGTTGGCGCCTTCACGGTGAGGGCTGATGCCGACGGTGTCGGCGGCGGAGTACTCAGTATCACTGCGGATGACGACACAAGCGGTGCTGGCAGCCTGCTGGCAGCAGACGGATCAACGCTGCGTGGAAATGCTGTCAATTTGATTGGCTTCGACGTTACCACTGACATTGTTACTGCGGATGCTGGTAACTTGACGATTACCGGAGCAAACGAAGTCACACTGAACGATACAACGACCGCCACAGCTGCTCAGGTGATCGTGAATGCGGATGCAAATGATGTGAACATTAATGGAACAGTCAACGCCGCTACAGGTGTGACTCTGGATGCAGCGGGCCAAAACAGTGACGTCATTGTGAACGCAGCGGTGACAACAGCGGCAGGCGACGTGACGATTGAGGCCGATGACAGCGTGCGCTTTGCTGCCGCTGGCGACGTGACCGCCACTGGTGCCGGTAACGTGCTCGTTAACGCGAACCGTGTCAATACAGTGGGCGATGACGGTGACCAGATTGTGATGGCGAATGGTACGATTATCAATGGCGGCAGCGGCACAGTTACGCTGACGGCCCTGGGTACCAACAGTGGCAATATCACATTAGGCTCAATGCAGACTACCAATGCTACTGCGGCTGCCGTCGTGATCACGACTGCCAGTGGCGCGATCATTGATGGTGGCGATACCAACGTTGACATAGTTGCAAATACTGCTGGAGCACGTACAACACTGACGGCGGCTGACGGAATAGGTGCCGGCAACGCGATTGAGACGACGGTTGCAATTTTAGACGCGCACAATACGACCACGGGGTCGATTGAGATTTCGGAAACCGATGGCATTCAGGTGCAGCGGATTCTGCAGGATCAGGATGACAGTATTTCTTTGATCGCTGGCGGAACACTGGAAGTGCTGGCCTCCGGCACGGGTGTGATTATTGATGATGCGGCCAACGCCGATGGTAACTCGGACATTCTGTTGCGTTCGACTGCGGCGAGTGTGTTAATCAACCAGATCGTCCGCAATGACAGTGACAACGCAGATGCGGACATCACCCTCGACGCAGTCGGTCAGAACAGCGACGTGGTGGTGAATGCTGCGGTCACGACAGCGGCAGGCGACATCACGGTTGAGGCCGACGACAGCGTGCGCTTTGCCGCCGCGGGCGATGTGACCGCCACTGGTGCTGGCAATGTGCTCATAAACGCGAACCGCGTCAACACGGTGGGCGATGATGGCGACCAGATATTGATGGCCGACGGCACGATCATCAATGGCGGCAGTGGAACAGTCACGCTTACCGCACTGGGCACTAATGGCGGCAATATCACAATCGGTTCCGTACAGACCACCAATGCGACGGCGACCGCAGTTGTGGTCACAACGGACAACGGAGCAATTCTGGATGGTGGAGATACGGGCGTCGATATCATTGCCAATTCCGCCGGAGCACGCACTAATCTGACGGCAGTGACAGGCATAGGCAGCACAAATGCGATAGAAACAAACATCGCGTCTCTGCGTGCGACAAACACCATCGCAGGCACAATTGAAATCGATGAACTTGCCGCCGGTGGCGACATTGCACTATTGAACGTCAGTAATGTGACAAGGGATGTGGTCATTACGGCCAACGGATCAATTCTGGACGGCAATGATTCGCTGCTCACTGCAGATGCAAACGCCGCGCAAAATCAGGTGGTTGTGGCGAATCCTTTGCAGTATGCAATTGGCGATACCGTCGTGCTCACTGACAATGATTCGCCGCCGGAAACCTTTACGATCACAAACATTGCAGGAAATGTCCTGACACTTTCAGCGAATCTGGCGAACACATTCACACTGGCTCAAAACGCTCAGGTACTCGGTACAAACGTCATTGCCAGGAACCTGACAATGACATCCACGGCAGGCAACATCGGCGCTGAATCATCCGACGTATTTAAGGGGATTTTTGATCCTGTCGAAGTTCAATTGACCGGAAATTTAACTGCGACTGCAACTGCGGTCACGCCTGGTAACGGCGGGGTGGCCGTCACAGGCCCTGTTGCAGGCACGACGACGATCACTGCCACAACCGGATACATTACATCCACCGCTGACATTAATGCAACCACATTGACTCTGACGGTGACTAATCTTGCGTTAATTACCACAGGAACATTGACGATCGCGGATACCGGCCTGATCATCGACGGTGACCTTCGCATCGAAGCCAATGATGTCGATGCCGTCACGGCGGGAAATCCTGTTATTTTGGGATCCGCGGCTGCCAGAATTAATAATCTCCTCTACCGTGTCAACAATGCGGCAGATGAGCGTGTTGTCGCATTCACTGAAAATGCTCCGATCGCGAATATTGACGTGTGGACGAATTCGAGCGTGCAAATCGAAGTAAACGGTAACGCTCAACTCAAAGACCTGGACTGCGATCTGACCAGCGTCAACACGAACAACAATACAGCCGTCATCATTTCAGTGGGTGGTGCGATCACTCAGGGAAACCTAACTGGCGCAATTCCGGTCACATCAGCAAATGACAGAATTCTTTCACAAAATCTCTTGTTGTTGGGGACCGGACTGTTCGAACTCGACAACTCACAAAATAACATTGCCAACCTGGCGGGATCTGTCACTAACTCCATCTCTTACCGCGATATTGACTCATTAACGATTGGCACCATTTCATCGCTTTTTCCGAATGTTGCGACGAACGGTGTTACTACTACCAATAGTGACATATTGATCTCTGCTGGCGGCATTCTGACGCTGAACCAGCAGGTCAACGCAGGGACCGCGGATGTGCGACTTGTGGCGGATGGTGACATCACTCAGTCCGCGACGGGCGTGATCACGGCTGACGAACTTGGTGTGCGTCAGGAATCAGCGGCCGGGGGCAACATCCTGCTGGGTGACAACAACGATGTGAATACGAGATCGGAAAAGAATCGTGTAGGGAAAGAGGGTAGAACGCGGAAGGCGCCGGATCATCAAAAAAAAAACAGCGTTTCGGCGCAGTCGAGCGACGGGGTGAGTTTTGCCGTGACGAA
>JAGQQS010000949.1 GCA_020426105.1 Planctomycetaceae bacterium | reverse complement strand
TTCGCGTCCATTCGCGGTTCCAAATTTTTGTTCTGAACCGCGAATCGACGCGAATGAACGCAAATAGTTGCAGCGGCCGTGCCTTCGACGCTGTTTGTTACAGCATCGTCGAGCGAAAGCCATTGACTCTCCGGACACAACGGCTGGATGGCGTAGCGTGGTTTCGTGTTGGCTGGTTCGTTCCTGACCTCTTTTCTGAGGCTGACAGAGCAACAGCTGTCATCCGCATGGACGCAACTCAGCCGTGGCAAACCAAGTTATGAAAGAGGTTTTACACCTTCAATCACCTTCCGCCAGCGTTTTGGGATTGCTGCAAAGGCACGATCGTAAGTCGGTTGAACTGGTAGCGGAATATGAGCACCGGGACGCAGAAAGAGCGGCATGTCGGGCATCGCGTCACCGACAGCAACCGGTTGAATATACGCTCGAGTTGCCCCAATGGCACTCGCTTCGTACGCGGCCAGCGTGAGTGGTTTGTCGGGTGCCGGATACACCTGTGCGGTCATTTCGTTCCACAGCGCGGCGTGAATTCCGTGTGGGTCGCGCGGACCAGGAGGATGTAAATCGATCAGGAGCAAATGCACTCCCTGATATAGAAGTTCCGCCGCCTTATCGAGCAGCGATCTCATGGCCAGGTTGCTGGATTTATTGCCACGAGAAACAATCTCAACCACAGCCACGATTTCATCGCCGCTGACATGTCGGACGGCCACTATGTTCTGTTTGCGGCGGTAAAATTCCAGATCGGCTTCCGCTGTCAGAGCGACTTGGGGAGGTGCGAGCAGAACGCTGCTGAATCCGGATTCTTTCAGGCCAGCTTCATCCGTTACTATTCCAGCCGAAACATCAGATGACTCACCCGTCTGCAGTGTCAGAACGTCCGGACCAAACGGTCCGGACTGCTGTTCAGCCATTGCGTAGAAATCATCTGGCAGAAGTCCGTCATTCAGAGATCGTTTAATCTCCTCAATCCACGCATGGTGGAAATCGTGAAAAATCCCCGCTTCAACGTGGCACCAGTCATGTATCGGCATAGTCGTACCTCCTGATGCTCATCATTATGATGCAATCGATTGGCAAGTCCAACATTGACAAGAACAAAGGAAATACACAAAAGCGCCAGGAATTGTTTACTGAAGAATCACAGTTTGTGTCTGAAATCTGTTGTCGTTTTCTCTAAATCTCGAGGACACCTTTGCTGTCTCCGAGTTTATCGAGTTTCGCTCCCATCCGGTCCGCCATCGCAAGAAACAAGTTGTTGAGCGGCGTTTCATTGGGATGGGTCACGTACTGACCGGTTTGAATTGTTCCGCCGCCGTGACCGGCCAGAATAATGGGTAGATCGTCGTGCGTGTGGCGATTAGCGTCTGAGATCGCGCTGCCGTACAGAATCATGCTGTTGTTCAGCAGATTCGAATCGCCTTCCTGGGTGGATTTGAGCTTGTCCAGAAAATAGCCGAAGCGCTGAATCAGATATTGATCCACGCGGGCAATCTTGTCCATCTTTTCCGCGTCGTTCTGATGATGTGACAGCTCATGATGGCCGTCTCGCACATCGACTTCAGGATACGTCCGATTGCTGCCCGCATCGGCAATCATCAGTGTTGCCACCCGCGTTGAATCTGTCTGGAATGCGACCAGCAGAATATCAAACATCAGCTGAATATGTTCGGCTAGCTCTGACGGGACGCCCTCGGGCAGGTTGAGTTCAGGAATTTCCTGTGGAACAGTACTCGCGCGTGCGATCCGGGCTTCGATGTCGCGGACACTTTCGAAATACTCGTCGAGTTTCCGCTGATCCGCGCCGCTGACCGCCTGTCGCACTCGTTTCGCGTCTTCGCTGACGAAATCCAGAATACTGCGGCGATTGCGGATCCGGCGTTCCATGTCTGCTGCAGTTTCCGGACTTCCGAAAAGACGTTCAAACGCGGAGCGGGGATTGACTTCTTTGAATGTGGGCGTCGTGGCAGACTTCCACGAAATGTTGGACGAATAGGCACAGCTGTAACCGGAGTCGCAACTTCCCGCTTTTCGACCACGATCGATCCCCAGCTCTATCGACGGCAGTCGAGTCAGATAGCCGATTCGTTCGGCCACGGCCTGATCAATCGACTGACCGACCGAGATATCCGCTCCGGAAGTCTTGCGCGGCTGAGCGCCAGTCAGATATGCACTCGCATTCCGCGCGTGATCTCCGGCACCGTCTCCATTCGCGCGTGCGTGATTCTGTGTAAGACCACCGAGTACCAGCATGTCCTCGCGGAACGCCGCGAGTGGTTCCAGAGTCGGTGACAATTGATACTCTTTACCTTCGCCTGTGGGTTTCCACTTGTCCATGATGGCGCCATTGGCGACGAAAATGCAGGCCATCCGCACCGGAGCCGCGGGAGCTGCCGTTGTCGCAGCAAGAACGCCGGGCAGCTTCATTGATTCCAGTAACGGAAGCGCCAGTCCGGTTCCAACACCACGCAGGACAGTTCGGCGATTGAGGCGGTTCAGCAGGGTTCGACTCATGATAATTCCTCTGTTGAAT
Organism: Planctomycetaceae bacterium; assembly: GCA_020426105.1. Lineage (GTDB taxonomy): Bacteria > Planctomycetota > Planctomycetia > Planctomycetales > Planctomycetaceae > SXXK01. The sequence goes on along the minus strand of JAGQQS010000949.1, from coordinate 142 downwards.
GGCAGGCTTTAAAGGATGGCAGGCGTTGATGCGTAGGCGGGCTTTTTGTGGACTGAGGCGACCGGCAAATGAAAAAGTACCTTTGAGGGTAGTGGACGAGGCAACGAGTCTAAATTTTTTGGACTCGTGGCCTCGTCCACTA
>JAGQQS010000948.1 GCA_020426105.1 Planctomycetaceae bacterium | reverse complement strand
AATTGCATGGATGGCGGGCGAGCCCGTTGTTGATACGCAGGCCGTTTATGTACGCTCTTCCGAAGGTCTGATCGCCATGGATCGCCTGACGGGAAAAATCCAGTGGTCCAGACTGTTTGATCGTCAGACTGACGGACGACGATCGATCGATGCGCGTCGGGCATTCCCCGATGACATCAATCGATCACCGCCGGACGCGGCGAATCTTCAGAATGCTCCAGTGATTACGGAACTGCATCGTGACGCGGTCACGACCCGTATGACGTCAGACGCGCTACGGTTATTTGCCGTTTGTGATACGGGAGAAACACCTGCCGGTTCATTCGAATTTGAACCCTTTCACAGACTGCAGCGACGCGGCAACCTGCTTGCGAGTTCGATGCGGGAACTGATGGCCATCGAAAAATCCACAGGACGCCGATTGTGGTCTGTCGGCGGCGCACCGCTGGAAGCACAATTCGGCAACGAATTGTCACGCGCCTGGTTCGCCGGACCACCTGCTGTTTTCGGCAATCAGCTGTTCGGTCTTGTGGAACAGGACGACGCACACTGGCTGGTATGCCTGCGGAGCGAAACCGGCGAAGTCGTCTGGAAACTGATGCTCGCATTTCCCGACACCGATATCTTTCAGGATGCGGCGCGTCAATTGGACGCATCACTTCCGCTGGTGGCGGACGGCCTGATCTGGACGCGTACCAATGACGGATGGCTGATCGCCGTCGATGCGCTGACGCGTTCAGTGATCTGGACCCGCAGAATGACTTCCGGGCCGCCACGGGCGGCACGTGTTCGCAACCTGCGGGGCGGCCAGATTCAGCTACAACCACCGCCGGAATTCCGGGAATGCTGGCGCCCCGAAGGGATGCATCTGAAGTCCGACACGTTACTCGTTACGGGTCCGGAAGGTCACCAAATCCTGATGTTAAATCCTCTGACCGGAAGTGTACGGCGACGAACTTCGCCCGAAGCGGCAAACCTGATTCTGTGGGTCGATGACGAATCAATTTTTGTGAGTAGCCCCCAAAAAATTCAGCGACTGCAACGTGACAATTTTGATGTCGTCTGGGCCACCCGGCTCACGACCGCCGGCGTTGTCCCCACAGGTCCGGCGACACGCTTCGACGATCACCTGCTGGTTCCCCTCTCCGACGGTTCCGTCGAAGTCATCCGCTATTCCGACGGGCAATTGACGGAGAATATTCCTGGATTACGTCCCGAGTTCAGTGCGGGAGGATTGAAGGGTGTCGGAGATGCGATTGTCAGCTACGGACCGAATCACATCGGATTGTTATCTCGTTCGAGCGTTGCCACACCCCATGCGCCAGACCCGATTCAGCAGGCGGGCGCGCTGGTGGTCGCCGGGCAATTTGCCGAGGCGCAGGCAATTCTGGCAGGATTCACTCCAACATCGGACCAGGCAGAGACGACTCGTCAGCTGTTGTACCGAATTGCCATCGCGCTGACGCTCAAAGACACCGCGAACAGCAACGAGCATCTGCAGCAGGCTGCGCGACATGCACGGTCATCGCTGGAAAATGCTGTCGTCCTGTTTCTGAAGTTTGAAACCATCGCAGAAATTAATGCCGATCAGATCGTCGAACTCCTGCGTGCGGCGCCCGAAGTGCTGCACATCGAACTGCCAAACAGAGAAGAAATCAGATCTCACCTGACCGGCCCGGTAGCAGCCCATCCGTTCAGGCGCTCGGACACGGATGCCGTTTCGGATTTTCATCCGGCTCAGCCGTTGCGGCGGTTTTTTCTGCAGGTGCTGGAACAGCATCTTGTCGCAGCAGAGCCAACTCTTTCGTCTCCATGGATCGACGCCTTAAAACAGATCTCGGATGAAGATCTGTTGTCCATCGGCCGAAGCACTCCGGCTGTGCGCGACGAATTGCTGAGGCGCGCGAATGAAGCCATCAATGCAGGCAATCCTGCCGAGATCACCCTGCATCTGCTGCTGCAGGCTCGGCAGTGCGAGAACCAAATCCACCTCGATGCTTCCGCCCCGTCCGCTGCCGATGCAACGGCCGCAGACGTTGAACAAAATTTCTCAGAGTCATTCGATCGTTTTGTTCGTTGCCTGACTGCGAATGCCGGAAGCGCGGAGTTGCCCCTGAAGCCTCATCCGGCGGCGCTGGATCTGATGGACGTTTTGCAATTCGAGGTGTTGCCAATCCGCGAGGCCAGCAATGCGCCGGATCCGGGGCGTTTGCTGGCAGAACAATGGTCCACCTGGAAAGATCAATCTTATACCGCGATCCCCGTTAACCCCGTCACAACCGGAACACAGTTGCAGCGTAATAAACGACGTTTACTGCCCTGCTGCGGTGAAGACCGATTTCTCAGCGCCTGGGACTGGTCCGCTTTTACGGATCCATCCGTACTGGCAGCAAGGTCTCTGCTCCGATCCACTGAACCAATATTTACGATCGACCGAGGCATGTTCGATCCATTGTCGTCCGGAGAAGACGGGACCATTCTCCGTTGCGGAAGCGTATTGCTGATCAGAAATTCGAACGGTCTGACTGCCGTTTCCATAATTGATCAGCAAGTACTTTGGGGCCGACGAAATCAGGATCCGCTGGAGGAAGAGCCAAAGCAAATCACGGCGGGCAGACAATTGTTCAGCGGCTTTACGACAGACCTGTCGGCATGGCAGGACGTATTTAATCAGGACCTGCGAATCTGTGGCCATAGTGACCGCTGGGTTTGCATCCAGTCATCGACGCAGGTGGAAATGGTCGATCTGCTGACCGGACAGAATCTCTGGTCTCTGAAAATTCCCGCGAAAACCCAACTGGCGTTCGCCACGGAATCCTGCGTGTTTCTGAGCCCTCGAACATCGGGATCCGGGCGTGAGCCACTGGAGGCTGTCACTTGCCTGAATCGAATCGATGGTACACCGCGAGAATCCACTATTTCCCCGGAGCAGTTGCAGCAAACAGTGCTTGCAACAGAGGATGAACTTGTTGTCTGGGAATCGCCTGGAGCGGAGACGGGCGCGGCAAGTCTGAACTGGATCAATTCGACAACAGGTGCCATTCGTCACCGACTGCCTTTGACGAATATGCTGAACTGTCAATTTATGGATGTTCGGACGTTGGTTTCGATGACGGGCACTGGCGAATTTGAGGTAATTGATTTACTGACGACCGAAAAACAAGTGGTCCGATTTGTGGCAGAATCGGTCAGCGACACTACGCCGAAAGAGAAAACGACCCCGGACTATTTAGTCAATTCGGTGGTCGTGGCCGATCCCCTCAATTACTACGTCCTGCCTGTTCCACGGCAAAGAACCCGCAAGGCGATGGAGATGATCAGCGCGACGGGTGAACACAATCTGTTTGCCGTCGGAAGAGAAGTGCGCGCTATCGACAGGACGAGCGGCGACCTGCGCTGGATTTATGAGGCGCGGGAGAATACGGCGGTATGGTTCGAACCCGCGGCACATCCCGTACTACTCCTGCTGGATTCCACTCCCCGAAAGAAGAAGGTCAACGCCCCCCCGTTGTTTGCGTTCCCCGGGCTGGTAGCGCACGACGAATACCGGACTACGGTCACCGCCCTTTCCCGCAACAGCGGCACGATCCTGTTCGAACACAAGGTTACATCACGATTCCCGGGCCCGGGGCTCGAATTCATCGTGACGCCGCAGCAGATTCTGGATCTGCAGGCATACGGGAATCGCGTGCGTTTCATCCCCTCAACCGCTCCCGCAACATTGCCATAGCGTGGGAACCCGGGGGCAACGCCATTAAGGATTCATGCACCGAAAAACACAGCCGTTTAACCCGTGCCGAGAGATCAGGCCCGCAGCGAGACTGCGCAAAATGTGCCACTCGGAATATGAGGTTAAACGCTTCAGGATCCTGATCGGCGTTGCCCCACCTGGAATTCCCGATCGGTGACCGGGCCTCCGACGTGTCCCGATATCGATGCCCGGCAAATGCGCGGCTTCAAAACGTGCGGACTGGCACATATCAACAAATTCCCCGTTGTTTGGTGACTGGGGTGAATTTTTGCGAATCATTGCCGTTTCTTTGAGTGTTGTTATCGTAACAGACTTGTTTTCGGGCAAGTGTGCCTGACAATAGAGTGAGTTCGACAGACAAGCATTGTTGCTCAGGTTTAAGTCCGTCGGATTATAAGTTCCACCAAAACCTTCTGAGGTAAGCTCATGACACAAAACACATCACGTCGCGGATTTTTAGGCACCTCTGCCGCCCTGGGGAGTGCTTTCTGGGTCGCACCGCGATCGTTCGCAAAGCCAACACGTTCTGCTCTGGAAGGGCTGACAGCAGCCTGCATCGGCGTCGGTGGCAAAGGCAGCAGCGACAGCAGTCACATCTCCGATCAGGACGTTGAGATCGTTGGAATTTGTGATGTGGATCGACGAACCCTCGCGAAAAAAGCGAAAGAATTCGATGCTGCCGAGCAATTCACCGACTTCCGCGAAATGCTCGACAAACTCGGCGACAAAGTGGATATCGTGACCGTCAGTACGCCTGACCATACGCATGCGGCCGCGGCCATTAAGGCCATGAAGATGAAGAAGCATGTGTACTGCCAAAAGCCGTTGACCTGGTCGATCCGGGAAGCCCGCATGATGCGTGAAGTTGCCGCTGAAATGGGCGTGGTAACGCAGATGGGCAACCAGGGAACATCAGAAGACGGACTTCGTGAAGCTGTGGAAGTGATCCGTTCCGGTGCCATCGGCGACGTCGCAGAGATCCATGTCTGGACGAACCGTCCGGTCTGGCCACAGGGGATTGGCCGACCTGCGGGCGAAGATCCGATCCCGGCAGAACTGGACTGGGATTCCTGGATTGGCCCTGCCGCGATGCGGCCGTACAAAGAAGGTGTCTACCATTCGTTCAACTGGCGTGGCTGGGCCGATTTCGGCACCGGTGCCCTGGGCGACATGGCATGCCATACAACGAATATGCCAGTCATGGCCCTTGAATTGTGGGATCCGATCGCGGTCACCGCGGTCAAAAATCCTGGTATTTTCGAGAACGAAACTTACCCGGGTGCAACCACTTTGATGTTTGAATTCCCTGAACGGAATGGCAAAGTCGCCTGCAAGTTCTACTGGTACGACGGTGGAAATCTGCCATCGGAAGATTTGCTCGCACATCTCCCGGAAGGCTTCCAGAAACGGATCGATGCACAGAAAGCGGGCGGCAAGAAAACCAGCGCGGCTTTGGTCGTCGGCAGTAAGGGTATGTTGCTGTCGGAAAACGATTACGGTGCAGCCTACACGCTGCTCCCGG
>JAGQQS010000947.1 GCA_020426105.1 Planctomycetaceae bacterium | reverse complement strand
TGGTTTGTCGCAGAAGCCGCCCGCGAATCACTCGAACGACACTGGAAGCGGCGCGTCGAAATTGCTGTTCTGGAACTTCAGAAATTAGGCGCGCCGATGTCGCCCAAAGATCCGACACAGCTATGGGCCAGCAGCAACGACTATGCCGGGCCATTCAACCGGCAGGACCCGACCAGCGACAATCATCTCAAAATATTTGTGGATGAATACTGGAAAACCGGTCCCCGCGGTTTCGAGTTACTCAAACGACTTTCGTCGTTGGTAAGTCACGACTTTATGGCGGGTTTAAGTCGCGTTTCCATGTATGTGATCGATGGCCATCCGCTGGAACAGGAACAGATAGCGCAGTTGAAAGCGATCTTTGGCGATACTCGCGTCTCGGAGCGTGGCCGCGTGTGTCTGGGGATTTCGCATCAGCCGCTTAACAATGATCGGGGGGGCGTTGAGGTGAGTAATATTCAACGCGACTCTTCGGCCGAAAAAGCTAAAATTCAACCGGATGATGTCCTGCTCAAGTTTGACGGGAAACCGCTCACGGATTTCGACAATCTGATTGAAGTCCTGAAAGCCTATCGCCCTGACGATGAAGTCACATTTGAAGTGCTGCGATACGGTGTCCGCAAACCGTTTGAAGTCAAAGTCAAGCTCCAGGGATGGTATGAACGCTGATGGAGTCCGCTATTTCTGCTCGAAATCCAGCGACAATCCGCCCACTCAGCCGCATTGTTTCCGGAGGCCAGACCGGAGTCGATCGCGCAGCGCTGGATGCTGCGATTGTTGCCGGCATTGACATCGGCGGCTGGTGTCCTCGTGACCGGCGTTCGGAAGATGGCATCATTCCCGCGCGATATCCGCTCCGGGAAACAGCGTCGCGATCATATGCTGTGCGCACGGAGTGGAACGTTCGGGATTCAGACGCGACACTGATCCTGGTCCTCGATCGAATTTCCAGCGGCACGCGTCTGACAGTCGATTCCGCGAAGGCCCAGGGTAAACCACTGAGGATCGAATATCTGATTTCGGAGTCCGAGCCGACTCTTCTGGCGGAAGCCCTGTCGCTGTCTGAACGAGCCGCGGAAGTCGCCGACTGGATTCGGCGCGAAGAGATCCACACGCTGAACATTGCCGGACCGCGAGGAAGTTCACGAAAGGATGTGTACGAGAAATCACTGGAATTTTTGACGGAACTGTTTGCGCTGCATGCAGCGGGGCGAAAGACTAAACGAACGAAGCGCAAATAAGACGCTGGATTTAAGCCCTGAATCGTTTCATCCTGCATCGACGGGCAACGATCTCCGCGACATGCCGACAATCAGCCCCACGGCAACCACGCTCACCAGTAGATTGGTGCCACCGTAACTGATGAAGGGGTGAGGGACTCCCTTCGGCGGTACCAGCGCGGTCACAACGGCGATGTTCGCCATCGCCTGCAACAGCAACTGTACAAGCAATGTGGTCCCAAGGATCCATTCAAAGGATGTCCGAGGCAAATGCTGCAGTACAGAACGACCGGTGACAAACACGGAAATCCAGACGAAACAGACCGTCAGAGTCCCTATCAACCCCAGTTCCTCGCCAATGACGGCAAAAACAAAATCGGTATTCGCTTCCGGAAGGTAGCTGAGTTTCTGCCATCCGCTGCCGATTCCGGTTCCTTCCAGACCACCTGAACCGATTGACATGAGCGACTGACGAATTTGCCACGGTGCCTGGCTCAGATCTTTCCATGCATCCATGAAGCCGGAAATTCGCTGCATCTGGTAAGGTCGAAGAATGAGCAACGAGGCCGCCGCAGGAATCGCGCAGCAGGCACATGTCACGAAATACCGCAGCGGCCAGCCGCCAAGAAACAGCGTCAGAGCGTACCCCGTGAGGAGGAATACTGTCGCGCCCAGATCCGGCTCCATGGCCACCAGAGGAGCCACAATTAGGATAGGCGTGAGGATCCGGGGAACGGTCTTTAGTCCGAATCCTGTTGCGGCCCGCATATTAACCAGCACAGACGCCCCCAGAACAGGCATCACAATTCGGCCCAGTTCCGAAGGCTGCAATGAAAAGCCCGCGAATCGAAGCCAGCGTTGAGAACCATTCACGCGACTCCCGACTCCAGGGACTAACACGAGGATCAGCAAAAACAGGAGTCCGCCATAAAGCCACCATGCGTGACACTGCAGCCAGACAGAAGAGATCCTGGACGCCACCCAGGCACAACCCAATGACACCGCCAGATACGACAGATGACGGCCAAGCAGCACGGTATCCTGTTCGCTGGGACGCGATGTCAGGCTGGCGCTTTGAACCATCTGCACGCCGAGGCAGACTAGCACACCCACCAGACAGACCAGCAGGTACTGCATCCGGCTGCGATCAGACACGACGGAATGAAGGCCTGCAGTCAGGTTTGCTGACTCAGGATTAAAATCCGTAACGTTGTTCATAACTTGTGATCAAAGTCGATTGCGAAAGTAGTCGGCAATTGCGTACGCTTCGCACGCCGATGGACAGGCCAGTCGCTTCAGGCTGACGGACAGGGACGTCCACTTTTCTTATTCGGCATTTGAACAGGACGATATCGATTCGCACCAGGGATCGATCACTGTGGCGGCTGAGTGGTGTGACGGTTAAGTCACGTGGCGGATGCAGCGTGTAGGCAAGGATTGCCGTTCGTAATAGTTTCGCCGCCAATTCCCCTTCGCGTCCCGAAGAAAAGGAGAATTCCCTGATGTATGCTCAACATTTCCGACCATCCCTTGTGGCATCTATTGTTTCGGTCGCAGCGGGAATCGCAATTCACCTCAATGTTGTCGCGGATGACGGATGGGGCACCATCAAGGGGCGCATTGCCTTCAGTAAAGATGCACCCGCACCAGAAAAGATCGATGTCGAACGCGACCCTGAAGTCTGCGGTGTTGTCGGGCAGTTCGATGAATCTCTGCTCGTCCATAAAGACAATCATGGAATTCGCAACGTCGCCATCTGGCTGGAAACCCGAGACAGAATTCCTGTGCATCCGGATCTTGATGGACGACCGCAGGAACCACCGTCGATCGACAACCGTGACTGCCGGTTTGAACCGCGGATGCTGCCGGTGCGGACAGGTCAGATTTTTGAACTGAAGAATTCAGATCCTGTCGCTCACAACGCTGCGGTATACGCCCGCCGAAACACACCGTTCAGCGAAATTATTCCGATGAATCAGCCGCTGCAGAAGAAGTTTGCCAAAGCTGAAACATTGCCGGTGCGCGTTGATTGTTCGATTCACTCCTGGATGAAAGCCTGGATAATTGTCTCCGACCATCCTTATGTGGCCGTCACGTCTGCCGACGGGACATTTGAACTCAGGAATGTCCCCGCGGGTTCATGGAAGTTCCGCTTCTGGCATGAACGCCCGGGTTACCTGCAGGCGCTGATCACGAACGGTCGGCCCGCCCCGCTCGAAAAAGGCAACTGGATGCTGGACATTGCCCCCGACAAGACGCTCGATCTTGGCGATCTCATCGCGCCTGCTGAGCAATTTACGGCGAAGAAGAAATAGCGCGTAAAAAACGGCTCAGTCGGGCGGGACAACGCCGTTAAGGATTCATCGTCGTGGTTTTAGGAGCTATAGTCAAAGTCCCTTCTCCCCCGGCGCGGCAACGCTGTGAAGTATTTTGACA